>JAWOIK010000295.1:0-11259 GCA_046484705.1 Ignavibacteriaceae bacterium
AGAAGCCGATTATTAAAAGTATTATCTCTGTAATTATCATACGATCCTTAATTTATAATATGAAAATTATAAGTGAATTCTTTGTGATATAACCAAGTGCTATCCCGTTTTTGTACTGATAAGTTGTTTAAATACCCGTTTAATAAATATTTTTATAATTTTGATCCGTTATCTTCTTCTTAGTAGCAATAGAGTTAAGAATTAAAATTGCTGTACTTTCATATTCGATATCAGATCTTTTTGAAACCCGACTATATGCCTGATTCATTATCAGTATTAATCTTTTCCCTTCAGCTTTAATGTAAAAAGTTTGATCAATAAATTTCGGATCAATTCCTTAACATATTATAACTCACATTTCCTTTTCAGCCAACAGCTCCCTGTCCTCAATGAACTGGCCCTGCTCAACATGCTCTCTTGTCAGATGAACGATTCCATCCTCGTTATGAGGTTGACCTATAACAGAGTGTATTGATTTCAATCCGCCAAGGAATTTTCGTACATCAGTGATATAAACAAAATCACCTGGTTGGGCGGACATTCTGATCATATCTGATTCCGAAAAACAAACGATATCTTCTGCATATTCTTTCAGCTTCCAGTTTACTTTTATTTTTTCTCCTTCCGATTCGTTAAGCTCGCTGCCTTTAAATCGTTCCTTTGCTTTTCTTATTGACCAGATCGTAAGTCCATCGGTTTTGTCTTCATCGTTGTATGGAATAAAATAAGTAGCCGAAATCATCGTTAGTAGGATCATCAGGATTGTTATTATAAAAAGAACCGGTAACGAGGCAGCATTAAAAACAACCAGGGCAAATATTCCTGCAGATATAAATGTAATAACGTAAGCAATAATTTTCCGATCAGGAAGTTTTTTTATTGCGTCTGTAATGTTCCGCTGATATTTTGTAGTAATGGTTGTAAAGACCGCAACCGCCGAACAAACAAACAGGTTATACAAGGCACCGATATAAATGTACGGATGATCAGGTACATAGGCAGTACCGTGATCAAAAAATTCTATTAAAGGCACCGGGTAATACATCCCAAGTACCATCAGGGCTACTCCGCCGACAAATGTTGAAATAACTGCTGCGTTAGTGAATTTCTTCCAGAAAATTCCGAGGAAAATTCCTACAACCAGCGGTGGAGTCAGAGTTGAATGGAAATATCCGTGAGCCTCATATACTGTCGGGAAAGCACTGAATGGAATTACCGCCAGAACTCCAAATACCGTAAAAATAACTGTTGCAATTCTTGCCGCATAAAGCTCCTGTTTATCCTCATCTTTCAATGATAATACTTTTTTACTAAGCCATTTCTTGGCGGGTCTGTGAACATCGTTTATATATACTGCTGCCGTGGCATTGAGTAATGTATCCACCGTAGACATTAATGCTGCTGTCAGGGCTGCCATTACAAACCCGAATACTCCCGGATGAGATATAACATTTGCAACTATAACAAAAATTGCATCGGGATCTGAGTCCGGTGGAATAACTTCCGGATTAATAACAGATATTGCCTTGCCTATCCAGCCCGCATTTCCAACCACAAAGGCAGAGATCGGAAGCATAAACAAAATGTTGAATGTCGCAGCCTTTCTTCCTTCATCTACACTTTTACAGGACATAAATCTCATTATTAATCCCATATTCATAAAAAGAAAACCGACTGACCCGGCAATTGCATCCTGCCAGAAAATGCCGACAAAATTAAATCCCGGCGGTTCATTAAAATGAGCCAGCGGCAATTTCCAGGATACAGGCAGCAGCTCCCAGAATAATCCGAATCCACCTATATAATCCAATCCTAAAATGAAAACTAAACCGCCGGCAAATATTAATATAAATCCCTGAGCAAGATCAGTAAAGATAACCGCTGTCTGTCCGCCGTAAGTAATATAGATACCAACAATAAACGCAATTACCACTACCAGACCCATTAGTGTTATATCAAAGTGCATTCCCAGAATATCGAATCCGGGAGGAAGCAGCGGGATTATTGCTTTACCCATTGTCAGGAATCCTATTCCGACGTATCCAATCATGTACAGAAGCAAAAGAAGTGTTGCAAGAAACCTGGTAAGCGGTGAAAATCGCTTCTCAAAATATTCGGGAATTGACCTTATTCTTGTATAAACTATTATTGGCAGCCATCCGAACATAAAGAACGGAAGAAAAAACCAGTCGTTCATATAAGTCATCGTCGATGCTAATCCATCTGTAAATCCTTTAGCAGAATATTTTATGAAGCTGTGACTCCCTACTCCGGTCGCCACAATACTCATTGCGATCAGCCACCAGGCAAAACGTCTTCCACCGAAAAAGAAGTCTGTTGTTGTACGGTTGTATTTAGAGAAGTATGATCCAAAAGCCATTATAGCAATAAAGTATACAACCATAACTATCCAGTCGGTTGGGGTACCAAGACTATGATGAAAGTCCATATATAATTTTAATTTGAATTGTTAAAAGTTAAGTGATGCTTGCATTATTAATGCATGGGTGGTCATTATGCATCTCATTCCGTTTAATGAAGATGACTCCAACCAGAATATAGGGGTAAGTGTGAGGTAACCGGGTCTGTCCTAATCTACGCATATGTAAATCAATAAATGATTTTATCAATTTGTTAATTATGAATATTTTTTCCGGGAGTAAACATATGAGGGAGAAAAATCATTTCCTAATGAAAGTTTACTTACAGCTGTCTGTCGTTTATTGTGAGTCAACCAGTTCAAATCACTTAATATGATTTTTGAATTTACCAACAGATTAAACTATATATCGTTAATGCTGTCAAAATTACCCTTGCGTAATTTAGAACTATTAAGCATTCTCATCTGAGCAGTAATACTCTAATATCTCTTTTTCAGCAGCTAACCAATAATCAAGCGCACTGCTGGCGGGATGTTTTCTACTCATAAATAATTCATACGCTCTTTTTCTAACCTTTTCTTCAAATTGCGCTTCGGAAATTCTTAAAACTATTTTTTTTGTTTCATTTATATCTTTTCCACTTTTTTCCATTTCGATTTCTCAAAAAGTACCTGCTCATCTCTGTTTAATATATAGGTTAACTATTATTAAGTAAACAAGTGTTAATGCAGAACTAATTGCTTCCTCTTAATTTCTTATATTGTTTAGCAAAATCAACTTTTTCTTCGGTAAGCTTTAATTGCTATAAATTAGTAAATTATATAAATAATATTACTTAATATTTTTAACGATTTAAATGACATTATTATTCGTATATCTGTTTGTTGCTCTTTTTACATCCTTCTTATGCTCAATTATGGAAGCGGTGCTGCTTTCAACACCTTTATCTTATTTAAGAGCTAGATCCGCACAAGGCAGTAAATCAGCCTCAAAATTTATTAAACTAAAAGAAGACATAGATAGACCGCTTTCTGCAATCTTATCACTCAATACTGTTGCTCACACCGTTGGAGCAGCCGGTGTAGGTGCTCAGGCAACAATTGTTTTTGGTCAGGCATATTTTGGTATTGTTTCTGCTGTGCTCACACTTTTAATTTTGGTTTTTACTGAAATTATTCCCAAAACTCTGGGTGCTAATTATTATAAATCCTTGACAGGAATAACTGTACGGATTATAAATATTCTTATTATCATTACGTATCCATTAGTTCTAATCTCTGCTTTTTTTACCCGTTTGTTATCTAAAAAAGAAACCGATCTTACAACCAGCAGAGAAGAAATATCTGCACTTGCCAGTATTGGAACTTCTGAAGGCATTTTTCACGCAAAAGAAAATAAAATTATCCAGAACCTTATAAAGCTGAAAAGTATCAAAGTATCTCAAATAATGACCCCCAGAGTAGTTGTTGTTGCTGCTGATGAGGAAATAACCTTAAAAGAATTCTTTGCCGAAAAAAATACTTTTCATTTTTCACGAATACCGATTTTTCAGGTCAATAAAGACAATATTACGGGGTATATATTCAGAGAAATGGTTTTTGAAAAATTAGCTGAAGATGAATTTTCGCTTAGACTAAAAGATATTAAACGTGATATCATCGCTTTTACAGAGTCGAACACTCTATTTAAGGCCTGGGAAGAACTACTGCTCAAACAGGAACATATCGCATTAGTTGTTGACGAATATGGTGGTATGAGCGGTATTGTTACCACTGAGGATATCATTGAAACTTTATTAGGATTTGAAATTGTAGATGAAAAAGATATTCATCCTGATATGCAAAAATTTGCTTTGGACCGCTGGCAGAAAATGAAAAACAAATTTTGACCTAACTGAAGTAAATATTTTGTTGCATCATAAATTGCTTTCTGTATTCTAGCATCGCGAGAATCTTTGGGGATCCGGATTCCAGGCAGTTGTCTCGTTTGTCCTCTTGATCTGTTTCTTAATCGTAATTCTCATATTCCTCTGCATTATGTTCAATGCCGTTTGAATCCAAATGTGTGATCGGTGCCTTATTCATTAATCTTCGCAATGTATTTTTTAATTTCATCATCTGAATGAATAAGTCATGTTCAGGAATAATATTTTCAGAGTGCATAGGACTTTTGAAAAATACCGACATCCATTCCTGAATCCCCTTCATATTACTTCTCTGTGCAAGATCGGCAAAAAGAATCAGATCGAGCATGATTGGTGCGGCAAGTATTGAATCCCGGCAGAGGAAATTTATTTTTAGTTCCATTGGATAACCAAGCCAGCCAAAAATATCAATATTGTCCCATCCTTCCTTGTTATCTCCCCGTGGAGGGTAATAATTAATTCTTACCTTGTGATAATACTTGGAATAAAGCTCCTTATACAGTTCAGGCTGTAAAATTGTATCCAACACAGAAAGTTTGCTTTCTTCTTTGGTCTTGAATGATTCCGGATCATCCAGTACTTCACCGTCTCTGTTACCAAGAATATTATTTGAAAACCAGCCGTTCAAGCCAAGTAAACGCATTTTCAACATTGGTGCGATTACGGTCTTAATTAAAGTTTGTCCAGTTTTAAAATCTTTACCGCCAACCGGAACAGAATTTTCAATTGCAAGTTCTACAATTGCAGGAATATCAACACAGAGATTTGGAGAACCATTGATGAAAGGTACTCCTTCAGCAATAGCAGCATATGCATATAACATGCTCGGCGATATGTCCGGATCATTATTCTTCATACCATTGATAAAAGATTCATGTGATCTATGCACTTCCTTTTGTGATATAAAAACTTCTGTACTGCCTGCCCATATTATCACAACGCGTTCAAGTGAATTCAATTGTTTAAATGACTTAATGTCTTCCCGCAGCATTGTCATAAGTTCAAATTTATTTTTCCCGGCTTTTATATAATTACCGGTTAGTCTTTTAACGTAATACTGGTCAAACACACCCTTCATAGGTTTGATCGAATTTAATTCTTCCGCAATATTGTTCAGGTCTTTTTCACTTAGCACTTTTGCGTATTTTGCAGACTCATAGCAGGATTCATCCCTTATATCCCATCCACCGAATATGAGATCATCAATTGTAGTCAGCGGCACGAAATCTTTAATGAGTGGAAAATTATTATCAGATCTTTTTCCGATTCTTATGGTTCCCATTTGTGTTAATGAGCCTATTGGTAAAGACAAGCCTTTTCTAATTGCAAAAATTCCAGCTAAAAAAGTGGTTGAAACTGCTCCGTTCAAACCCACAATTAAAACACCCAGTTTTCCGTCACCTTTTTTAATCTCATAATTTTTCATCGCTTCTTCTCCTCTAGTATATCTTTTGTACTATTTTAAGTTTTTTATAATAACAGGTAATTCCTTAAAAGATTTTATTTTAATATCGGCATTTCTTGTGTCGACTGGAATGTTCCATCCTTTTCCTTCAAGCCAAATGGTTGTACATCCTAATTCTTTTGCCGGGGTTATGTCGTTTCCATACGAATCGCCAACAACTATTGTCTGATTTGGTTTTGCATTTAATTCATTAAAAGCTAATTCAAATATTTGTTGATCAGGCTTACGAATACCAACGATACCCGAATCTACGACGGAGTTAAAATATTTTCGTAAGTCGGTCTCATTTAGAACTGTTTCCAGATTACCGTAATAATTTGAAATCAATCCATGATTGAATTTTTTAACAAGTGAAGATAAAACTTTTTTACTAAACTCAATATTTTTAAGAACAGCCGTTAAACAAAACTTTGTCATATCTTCAATTAATTCAAAATTTCTTTTTAAGTATAATCCTTCTTTTTCCAGATACTCCACCTGATATTTTAATTGAGTTTTATATGTATTCTTCAGCTTAAAGTCAGGTTTAATGATGGTAACAATTTTTCTTTCCGAGTACACGAATGCATTCCTGAATTCCTTCTTTTCAATCGGAATATTAAAGTCTTGATAAGCTTCCCGGAATTTTTCACTCCAATGTACACCATCGGTATCAAGAGTTCCACCGTAATCAAATATTATTGTTGTAAAATTATTAATCACTTTAAATCTGCAAATTCAGTTATGCTAACTTTAACGGGCTTTGATTTTTTAAACTGGATGAGAAGCAATCCGACTAAAATCCAGAATAGTTCTCTTATTCTGTTTACCAATCCTATATAAATCCCGATACCAGATGAAAATTTTAATATGCTCATTATAAAAAAAAGACTCCCTTCCCGTATTCCCAATCCTAAGGGTACGAAAAAGAAAATATTCAAGAACAGGGAGGAGAAAGCATTGATATAAATAGCCTCTATAAAAGTTATTTCGATACCAATAGCAAGAAGAATAAAAATAAATTCCACGGAAGCCAGGAAACGTGCAGCTACTTCAAAAAACAAAGATGCATAAAAATCCGGTTTACTGTTGCCGTAAAAATCAATTATCTGATTATCAATGATGCTTAATGAGTCGGTCTTGAGTTTTAATTTTTCAGTAAGTTTTTTCGTAAAAGGAAGTCTAGGAAGCAGTTTAACAACACTTCCGAATATTCCCTTTTTGTGTCTTGAAAAGAAAAACCATATACCTGACAAAGCAGCTATAAATGCAGTGCCGAAAATTATTTGCATCTCAGATGTTAAGGATAAGGAAAAAAGAACTAGCAGAATTGCAACAATCCAGAACACGAATGATGAAAGAAAGTGAAGCATTGAATAGAGCACAACGGACGATACTGCAGTATGAATCCCTAGTTTTTCTTTTAGTGCAAAAACTTTGTACGGCTCTCCGCCTAGATTTACAATCGGAGTAATGTAATTAATTGCAAATCCGCTTATTGAAATTGAAAGTATTTCTCCAAATGAAATTTTATCCCTGTGAAACTTTAATATTAAACGCCAGGCAATTGCATTTAAAAGATAAACAAAAAACCATAGGGTGATGATTGGTATCAACCACCATCCGGTTTTCTGAATATTAGATATTATGTTTTCAACACCAAACTCATTTATGAGGAAAACGAATATTACCAATCCGGCAAGAAATAATATGGTTTTTACTTTGTTGTTCATCGTTTATTTATTTTTAGCAGCAAAAAGTTCGTTTGCTGACTCATAAATAATTTTGCTGTTTTTTTCATGCTTCAGAACAACATAAACGAATAATATATTCAATAACGTGAGTTCAAAAATAAAATAGAAAACAGGTTGTTGAATGAATAATACTATAAATAAGAATATCATTCTTGTATTTGTAGTAAGAATATTGAAGTATTTTACCAGTGGTTTGTTTTTTGCCCGGTACTTTGAAGATATTTCTGAAGGCACATTATCAATAAACTTGTTTTTTGCAAGTTGATATAATCTTATAATATTTTTTGAAAACAATTCCTGCTGAATTGTATAGTTAAGATAAATACGCATTAAGAATTTATGTCCGAAGTTTTGCAGCCAGGTTATTTTTTTATACTCTGTTTTCAGCTTTGATGATTCATCTATTTCGCTATTAGTCTTTCCATGAACAAACATTAAATAGTAATTTCTGTAATAATCAGCATAGGCGGATTGAAAGGAGTGACTTAATCCGGCAATAAGAACTAATAAAAATATAAACGGACTGTAACCATTATCAATCATTCTGAATAAAAGATGCAAATAAATACTTAAAAACCATAAGTTACCTGCAAAGCCGTCAAGTATTCTTCCGACTCTGCTTTTTGTGTTTGTAATTCGTGCTAACTGACCATCTGCACTATCCATTGCTTGTGCAAGTATTAGAAGTAATATGCCGTAAAAATTGAGTGTAAGATCGTTGTAATAAAAGAAGTGTCCTGAAGCTGCCCCGACAAAAATACTTATTATTGTAACTGCATTCGGAGTTAATCCTAAAGACTTAAAAGCAAGAGCCATTGCGTAACCAATAGGTCTGTAAAACATTCTGTCCAGTAATTCTTCAGTATCCTTAGCTTTATAAGTGGATACAATTGATCCTGATTGATTCATGCGGATTTCCTCGAATAATTTCTGTTAAGTTCAAAATTTAATTTCATCTGATTTTAATCATTTAATTTTTTAAACTCCATAGAAGTAGAATAAATTTTTTCTGCAATGTACACGCTTGCTTCATCTCTGAAATTTGCAAAACTGGGCCAGTCATTAATATCGATTATTGTAATTGCGCCATTTTTTGAAATTATAGCATCCCCGCCGTAAATTAACAGATTTAATGATTCTGCTGATTTAGTAGAAAGTTCTTTAAGATAATCAACTTCAAATTGATAACTATTATTATCGTTGTGATTGTACCATCGAAAAAAGTCCGTCCCGCTGACCGAATAAAATTTAATTACATCGCCAGGAATGTGTTCCTGGAGTATGGCTTCTGTAATTTCTCTGAGAGCAAATTCTTTCAGGATAAAATTTAATTCTTCATCACTATAAACAAGAGATACATCCTCTCTGTGAATTGCGTGAACATCACCACGTTTAACCCATATCTTGTTTTTACCAACATCCGTTAACTTGTAATTTTCATTTGAATTGGTTTTAACTATTTTACTGTTAGGAAACGGTATTCCGGAAGCTTTAAGTTTAGCAGACATATTTACACGGTAGCAATTAATACTGGATCTAGGAGAGTTGATAATTAACTTACCATTATCCTCCATCCCGGATAGTATATTAAGGGCATCAATGCCTCTTGCCATAGTGAATATTATATCTTCATTTATTTTATTATTAATGATTTCTGATTCTTCATAAATTTTATAGTCAATTCCTAGCTTCATTAATTCCTGTGTGGTTTTAAGAAGTATCAATCCATCATTTGTAATTTGATTTGGCGAATATTGAGAGTTCCGTCTTATTCCTGCAAATTGTAATTTCATTTAGTTATTATCTTCGGATAAGTGATTGAAAAAATGTTTTATAGCTGCAATATTGTTTAATGCTCCTCACTGATTATAAATTCCTCTGCCTTTTTAATATCTGAAACGTGATCAACATCAATAATTTTGGAAAAAGAAAAGCCTCTTAGTAAATAACCATTATTAAGCAGATGTCGGAAGAAATTTCTTAATCTTAAAATTCCTGCTGCTGAGGCACTTTCAATCTCATTGAAGATATTTGGTGTAAAGTAATAAATACCTCCGGTTGCCCAACTGTACCCTTCTTTAAAATCACTGAATTCAAGGATAGTGTTATTTTCGTTTATTAAAACACAAAGGGGTTTTTCATCATCTATAAATTTTGTTATTGCCAGGATACCGTCAGTTTCTGTTTGAGATATAGAATATTTCATAAATTCAGAAAATTCTCTTTCAAGAAAAACCGAATCTGTTGTTGCAAGACAAAATGGTTTATCGATCAGATAGGGAGCTAATGCAAACAAACTATGCATAGAACTTATTGTATCCTTAATTACAAGTTCCAGCGGTATACCGAAGTTGGTTTTTAACAGGTAATTTTTAAGTTCAGGTTCATGTGAATTAATTATACAATAAATTTTTTCTGTGTCGTTGTTTTTCGCAATTCTTATAATTCTTTCAATTAAGTATTCGTCATTAATTTTAATTAAGTGCTTAGAACTCTTGAGACCTTCTGCTTTGAGCCTGGTACTTTCTCCGGCCCCTATAATTGCCAGATTCATTTTTATCCTTTACTTAAAACTTTTTTCCTTACAAAACATGATATAAATTATTGTGTATAGAATAATTGGAGTTAAGATATATCCTATGTTCAATTAGTGTTTCTAATAATTCAAGCCTACATAAACAACTTTTAGTAGTTTCCTCAGCTTAACTTCTATTTATTTAGATATTTTCATTCAAACATCAACATCAAATCTAATAATATTAACAGAAGAATTATTTGGTTACACTTAAACATTCTTGTTTCAATTTTCAAATCAATCAAAATTTTTCAGTGCTTCATCAACAGAGTTAAACAAATTGAATCCTTTGAATAATCCTTTAATAGTAAAAACCTCAAATGTTTCCGCTTTGGGAATTACAACTCTTATCTTTCCTCCCTTATCTTTAATTTTCTTCGAAACTAATACCATAACTCCGATAATTGTTGAATCTACGTAAGTGCATAAACTCAAATCGATTATAATTTTATTAAAACCCGCAAGTGAATCAGCAAGCAATCTTTCCTTAAATACCTGTGCTTCGTTTAATGTCGCTCTGACTATGTTAATTCTTTCAATTACAATATCCCCAATTACTTCTTTACTGAAATCGTCTTCATTCATAAATAATTCCATATAAATTATTAAAGGTCTATATAAATTTATTAAAAAATAAATCTGTTTGCATTGTTTAGTGTTTCGCCGGTTGTGTTTTTATTTCAGCCAGGATCAGCTTGTATGCGGCAATTATTAGGTAATGTTAATGGATAATAAAAACCCCGATGATAAATCACCGGGGTTTGGTTAATTATTCAGCAAAAGGTTTGCGGTACCTAATGCTGTCACTGCAAACTTAATAATTATTTATTCACTCTCAAACGATCAGGCACAATATTTAACTAACAAATATTCTGCCTTCACACTCACATCCCACCCACTAAACTAAACTGTCAGCTTTTGTTTTTTACATTTCTGTGACAACTAATATTTCCTTTCTAAATATTTTTCTCATAACTAATCCGAGAGGTGAGAAATGAAACGTTGTATAATTGCCATATTAATAGTTTTCCTGTTCTTTCAGTTTACCAGATGTTACTCATTTTCTACTCTTGATGATAATGAAATTCCAGATTTTGCTGATTTTGAGGACACAGAAATAGAGGTTACTCTTAAGGACGGAAGTATTGTGCATTCCGATGCTTTCTTACACACCAGCAACT
>JAWOIK010000300.1:0-2626 GCA_046484705.1 Ignavibacteriaceae bacterium
ACCAAAGGTAATAGATACAACAATGGGTGGTTTTCAATTTCAAGCAATTAACAATTTTGGATTTTATTACGGCGTTTATGTTTATGAAGGATATAGAAATTTAAAGCCATCATCTTTTCAGAATAATATACCTTTCCAAAACCCCTTCTGGGGGGAGGAAACTAAATCAACTTTCTATAACAGGATACTCGGTTTAAGACCTGAAGGTGTTCCCGTTGATCCGTGCAACTTTAATCAGGGAATTGTTATTCCCGACACTCTATGTGATGAAGTTAATCCTTTATTTTTATTTTCCGGTGATCCTGTAAATAATCATGGCTGGATTAATACTGTTCAAAGAGATCAACATAATTTATTTAGCATCGGACCGTTTAATTTATTTAAAGATGAACCTCAGCATATCATAATTGCATATACCGGAGAAAAGGGTGATAACGCTCTTAATTCTATAATGGTGGGAAAAGAACTTGTGCAGGGAGTAATTCAGGAATACAAAAACAATTTTCCTTCGCTTACATATCAATCCGGAGAACCATATTTCCCTATCACAAAATATATACTCCACCAGAACTACCCTAATCCGTTTAACCCGGGCACAAAGATCAGTTGGCAGTCGCCAGTAGGCAGTTGGCAAACATTAAAAGTGTTTGATGTGCTTGGTAGAGAGGTTGCAACTCTTGTTGATGAGTACAGAGATGCGGGGTATCACGAAGTCGAATTCCTGCCAGAATCAAGAATCAAGCATCCAGCATCAGGAGTATATTTTTACCAGTTGAAAGCCGGAAGTTTTTTAGAAACAAAGAAGATGTTAATAATCAAATAAAGGATAGAAGTTTATTATGAAAAAAGTTTTATTGTTAATTCTAATCTATGCCTTAAACGTGAACGCCCAGCTTACATTTCAGCCTACATATAATTTGTCAAATACTCCGAGTGCTACATCGGATTATCATTCTGTTTATTCCTTTGATATGTTTTACTATGTGGTTTGGGGCGATAACGGAGAGATAAAGTTTAAAAGCTCCAGCAACTGGGGTGAAACGTGGAGTGCAAATGTAACTGTATCAAATACACAGAGCACCTGCGGCTGGCCGGTAGTTACTGCAGGAAGTCATCAGGATATATTCGTTCTCTATCATACAATTGCCGGAGGCGGTAATTATGAAGTGATATTTCAGAAAACAACTAATGGAGGCTTAAGCTGGTCTCCAATGCAGAAAATATCCGGAGCAGCATCAGCAATTACACCACAGCTTGTGTTAGTTGGTTATACTCTGTATGCCGTTTGGGAAGAACGGCCTAATAACAATTATGAAATTTATTTCTCAAAGTATTCCATAATAAATAATACCTGGACTGCACCTCAGAACATTTCAAATACAGCTACTACTTCAAGATGGGTTCAGCTTCAGGCTGACGGACAGGATTTGTATTGTGCATGGATTGAAACTACAACTTACCCGCTCAGCGATATCTACTTTACAAAGTCTACTGACGGAGGAACCAACTGGACAAACCCGGTAAATATTACAAATGATGATCGTCCGCAGAACAGAATCTGTATGACACTTAATTCAGCGGGTAAAATTTATATTGCTTCGGATGATATTATAACATTTAACTTTGATGAAATTTATTTATTAAGCTCATCTGACAGCGGGTCTACCTGGTCCTCAGCAGTTAATATCACTAACAATCCCGGTAACTCAAACACACCATGGATTCAAGCATTTGGCGATTTCATTTATTTCACATGGTCTGATAACACACACTCAGCTCCTGCTTATGACAATTCGGATATTTTTTTCAAATGGTCATCCGACGGCGGAGTTACATGGCAGGACTCAATTAATCTATCCGAAAATCCGGAAACCTCTTCACGACCAAGGATTTGTTATGGATGGGATGGTCCGATTGGAGATCCGTATTTAAGGTTAACAACTCTCTGGTATGACTATTCGCTCGGAGCCGCAGAAATTTTAGCGAGGAATGGTGTACATCAGATAATTCCCGTTGAGCTTGTTTCATTTAGAGCAGAAGTTGTAAATCAAAATATTCATCTTAACTGGATAACCGCTTCGGAATTGAATAACAGCGGGTTTGAAGTACAAAGGCAAGTCAACATTATGCAGTCGGGAATAGGCAATATGCAATGGGAAATGATTGGTTTTGTTGAGGGTAACGGAACAACTACTGAAACAAATCATTATTCATTTACTGATAAAATTATTTCAGCAGGTAAATATGTATACCGACTTAAGCAAATAGATTTTGATGGAAGTATTGAATATTCTGATATTGTTGAAGTAGAAACAGCTCCAGCAGTTTTTCAGCTTTCTCAAAACTACCCTAATCCATTTAATCCAAGCACAAAAATCAGTTGGCAGTCTCCAGTCAGCAGTTGGCAAACTCTTAAAGTATATGATTTGCTTGGAAGAGAAGTTGCAACTTTAGTTGATGAATATAAACCCGCAGGGAGTTATGAAGTTGAGTTTGATGCTTCGGGTTTGTCAAGCGGAATATATTATTACAGACTATCAGCTGAACCTTCTGCGTGTAGGCCCACAGGTCGACCAAGCGTGACTGGAACTCACTGCCGTTGTCGCAGAAGATTCGTCGGGGCGCA
>JAWOIK010000031.1:0-10147 GCA_046484705.1 Ignavibacteriaceae bacterium
TAGAACGTGAGTTTTGTTCATCCGATATAAAGTAAGTGTATTCTGTTTTTTTCTGACTGTAAAAATGTTCCGGTGAATGGCATTGTTCGCAGGTACCTTCTGCAGGACGAAGTTCTCGAACCGGTGTTGGAATTGGCTGAGAATACTTTTTAAACAGTACTGAATAAAACTGGTAAGCTCCGGAAAGCTTAGACTTTACATACCAATCAGTTCCGCTCCCGATATGACAACCAACGCAGCCTACTCGCGAATGAGGAGATCCAAGATAAGCGGTATATTCTGGTTCCATAACTTTATGGCATACAGTTCCGCAGAATTCGTCTGTTTCCGTGTATTCATAAGCTTTGTAACTTCCGAATGCAGTAAAAAGTATTAAGATCAAAGTTCCTATTGAGAAAGTAACAAAGGCTGCTCTTTTGGTTGGATCATTTAGGTCAATAACAGGCAGTTTACCTTCGCGCGATTTGCCCTGACTAACTCTTTTTCTTTCTCGTATAACTCCGTAAGCAATTAATAGTAAACCGAATATCAGGATTGAAGGAAGAATTATGAATGCAAGTATTCCTATGTATGGATTATCACCAATGCTGCTGAAGATTTCGAGGAAGAAAACAAACAGTATTAATCCAAAACTTAACGATGCAATTGCTGCACCGATTAATGTTATCGGATTGTATACAATGGGTGGAAATATTCTTTTCAATTTTCACTCCTCGGGTTATAAGGTGGATTTAAAGAATTCGTTTAGATCTCAGAAAAAACTATCAAAGAATAAAATTATTATTCGTCATCATCAAGATTAACGTCTGACAAATCTTCTTTTTCTCTTTTTTCTTTTTTAATTCTTTTTAATTCGAGAGGATGCTCTTCCGCCATTTCCTCTTCTGATATAGTCCCTTTCAACCAGGCCGTACTCATCGGGTAGATATCAGGATTAAATATTACGAAATAGAAATGCCACACTACAATTGCAAGGAATGCCAGCCAGGCTTCATAATAGTGTATTGTTCTTGCAATGTCCCATTCGGTTTTGGTGAATGATCCGGTAACTTCAATATAAATCCACATGAGTAAACCGGTAAGGGTCATGACTATTGTTCCCCAAACAAGCGCCCAGTATTCAGCTTTTTCAACATAACTGAATCTGTCTAATTGAGGTTTTGTTTTGGATATTCCAAGATTGAATTTGGCAACCCCTATTGCATCGGTAAAATCTTTTAGTCGGGGAAACAGGTCTTTCACTAATTCTCTGCCGCGTTTTGTAAAGATTATATAATATATATGATACAGGCACACTGCCACCATTGCAATAGCGGCAATCCTGTGAATTAAACTTCTGTAAATAAATGCATCTGTACTGAAATCGGTAATATGTTTAACCCACCATGATTCCGGAAAACGCAGCATGAATCCGGTTATAACCAGAACAATAAAACTTAATGCCATAGTAGCATGCTGAATTCTTTCGCTCAGATTCATTCTGAGATAAAGTGCATGTCCATGTTTTTCGTGAGGTATCTGTCCGATTTTTCTGAGTCTTTTAATTTTTGCTTTTCGGAATAAATCAATAGCATTATGAAAAAACATTCCGCCAATGACTGATACTATGAGCATTATGTATATATATGAAATCCAGTAAAGTATAGGATCATCTTCTTTGTCAAGTGTAACGTGAATAGTTCCTGTTGTAAAAACCTCATTCGCTCCCGGGTGACACGAGCCGCAAGTTGATACCAGGTTGTCTTTGTGTATCATTGAAGTTGGATCGCTTGAAGGCTTTATATTATGAACTCCATGACAGCTTCCGCAGTTTGCAACCGTTGCAGAACCACCACTTAGTGCAAGTCCGTGATAAGATGCTTTAAAAGTTGAATACCTGTTGGCAGATAATCCATATTTTTCAGATAACCTGACCGATTCATGACAGGGAGAACAAAGCTGTTGTGATACATTCTGAAAAGCAACAGGAGATTTTGGATCGAGATGATCTAATATATTATGTTCACCATGGCAATCAGTACAAACCGGTGAATCCGTTATTCCTCTTAAAGCTGCCTTACCGTGTATACTTTCGTTATATTCTTTCTCAATATCCTGATGGCAACTTCCGCATGTTGCTGGAATATTCATCCTGTTAACAGAGGATTTTGAGTCAGTTGCTTTTATAATATCGTGCGATTTATGACAATCAATACAAGCAGCGGCATCACTGTTGCCGCCATGTAAAGATTTTCCGTGCACGCTGTTATCATAAGCCTGTATAAATCCTGCTGATGGAGTTGTTCTTCTTCTTATTTCGGGATCATCCAGGTGGCAGGAAAGACACAGTTTTTCCTGCGCGGTTTTTAATTCAAGTTTAGTTTTACCTGAGGACTCGGTTATGTTAGTTTTATGACAAAATATACAATCCGGAGCAGTCTTTTCTCCGTTTTTAAATGCATCATAATGATTTGATAATTGGTAATGCTGTGAAGCATCCTTATGGCATTGTCCGCAAGATACAGGAATATTACTTCTGCTCCATTTACTTTTTTCAACTTTAACAACATCATGAATTCCGTGGCAGCTCTGACAGTTTATATCAGAAGCAGTTCCTTTTCCACCGGCTTTAAGTATTTGAGGGTGGAACTGGTGTTTTGTCAATGCCGACTGGTGACAGCTTACACAATTAACCTGTGTCATCGGATCTTTATGCGGTATGTCTTCGGCATCAAATCCGCTGTGGCAGGAAACGCAATTTAATTTTGAGTGAGCAGATCTTGTTATAATATTTTCATCAACAAAAAGGGAAATCTCCTTTCCCTTTTTTTCCATTGTAAGTTCATTATCACTATGGCACATTAAACAATCATCATTCGATTGAGCATTTGTAAGTGAGGGTAGTAGTAGTAATCCGATTATAAGGAGGGACTTAATCAGATTTTCCAGATGTTTGGGAAGCATCATATTTTCTACGTTAAATGACTGAATTTGTGCCATAGATAAATTCTAAGAATATAATTCGATAAGTTTTATTATTCAGATTTTAAAGTCAGTAACCAATCAACCAATGCTTTTAATTCTTCATCCGTTCCATTGAATTTAGTTTTATGTGCTTTATCGTCAATCTTTTCTTCCTTCAACAAATACTTCGTCATAAAGTCGGATTCAACACCGGCACCTGTATTTGAAAGATCAACAGCTCCGGATTTTTTTGTTGATTCGATACCAACAGATTCAACTGCATGACAGGATACACATTTTTTATCAACAAATATTTGTTTACCATCTTTTCCTTCGTCTGAAGCAAATGTGAAAGCAAAACCATACAGTGCAACAATTGTTACTACCATTACGAGATATAAGAGTATGTTTTTCATTTTTGTCCTTCCTGTTTTTATAAGTGAGTTTGGTTATACCATCGATGCCCGGTTTTATTCAATTTAAGTACCATAAGAAAATGCTTGATAATTGTTAAAAATCGCTAATTCATCATAATTATATTTCAACCAATTCTCACGATTGGGAAGCTGAATCTTTACAATTTCGCAAGATTTAGAATCTATTTTAACAGCAATTTAATTATTTAATCCGATCTATCATATACTAGGCAGCATTTAAATTCTATCATCGAACTCTCTATAGACCAGTTTTTTATACATTGAGAAACTGTGAATAGTTATTTTTTAGAGAATGAGTGAAATTGTATTCAGATTACATAAGAGAAGTTGAAAGAAATTGTCTGTGGGTATGAGCTGATTAAACCGCACCGATATGCAATGGTATTCTCGAAGAAATTTCGTTCAGGTCGAATGGCTTGTAAAAAATTTCTTTAATGCTGCTTTTAATTTTGTTTTCAGAAAGTAGAAGGCTGTTGTTATAAACATATGTAAGTATTATCGGAATTTCCGGCTTAATGACCTTCAGATCAGAAACAATGTTCTGAATTACCTGGTTAGGTTCAGAGTCTATAATCACAAGATCAGCCGAAGAATTTCTGAGCATTGCAGAAACTGCATCAAGATTTGTAGTGGCTACAACTTTATAATGACTTTGCAGAAACATCAATAAGCTGTAACAAAGACTGAAATCGGGGCTATATACTACAACACTTTTCATATTATCCAATTACTGCGTAATAAATTATAAGGACTGATCTCCACTGAATTTAATAATTGACAATGATAATTATTCCTGACCTAAAACAAGTTCGATTGAGAATTACGAAATTTATGCCATTAAATTATTTGCCATTTATTGCTAATAATCAAATGAATTTTAAGAGGGGTTTGCAAATATGGGGAAAATCCTTGTTTATCATTCTCGTAAATGGAAACGATCTGCTGCAGTGTAGTTCAGATTAAAAAGATTGCTGCACGGGATTTATATTTTTATATCCAGTTCTTTCAATTTTCTGTAAAGTGTTGAAAGTCCGACTTGTAAAGCTTCTGCAGTTTTTTCTTTATTCATTTCATTACTTTCTAAAGCACGCAGGATAAAATCCCTTTCAAACTTACGAACAGATTCATCCAATGAACCTGAGACAGGGAATTCATTTTTTTCGCCATCAGGTTTAAATGCAGGTGGAAGATCGTTTATAGTTATAAAATCAGATTTACAGAATATTACAGCACGCTCAATAATATTCTCAAGTTCTCTTATTTCGCCTTTCCACTCGTACGATATAAGACAGCGCATAGCATCACCATCAATACCTTTAATATTTTTATTTAATTCCTTCCTGTATTTATTAAGAAAATGTTCTGCAAGAAGTGGTATATCTTCTTCTCTTTCTGAAAGGGAGGGAAGGTGGATTTCCACAACATTTATCCTGTAATAAAGATCTTCACGGAATCTGTTGTTTTTAACTTCTTCAAGTAAATCCCTGTTTGTGGATGCTACAAATCTTAGATTAACAGGCAGTGAAATTGCTGTACCGACAGGCGTATATTCTCTTTCCTGTATAGCGCGAAGTAGTTTTACCTGTAATTGCGGTGGCATTTCACTTATTTCATCCAGGAACAAAGTTCCGCCCTGGGCAGCTTTCATATACCCGTCTTTATCTGTAATAGCTCCGGTAAATGCACCTTTTTTATGTCCGAACAATTCACTCTCTATAAGATTTTCAGAAATTGCACCACAATTAACAGCAATAAATGGTTTATTTTTTCTTTTGCTTTTAAAATGAAGTGCACGTGCAACAAGTTCCTTACCCGTTCCGCTGTTACCGGTTATTAGAACAGTACTTTCGGTTTCGGCAACTGCATCAATCATATCATAAACCTGTTTTATTGGTTTGCTCTTTCCGATTATGTTTTCATAATCGAACTTACGGTTTAACTCGTCCCTTAAAACTTTATTCTCAACCAAAAGTTCTTTCATTTCAACAAGCCGTTTTACTTTAATGAGCAGTTCATCAAACTCTACCGGTTTTAAAATGTAATCGCTGGCTCCGCTGCGCAGTGCTGATATGGCTGTCTCTAACGAACCAAATGCAGTAATAACAATAACGGATGTCTGAAGATCTATTTTGCTGATCTTCTCAAGAAGTTCCGTTCCTTTCATCATCGGCATTTCAATATCTGTAATAACAATATCAAAAGCTGAATCAACAAGCATCTGGTAAGCAATTTTGCCGTTTTCTGCTTCGCTTACATCGTAACCTTCCTTTTTAAGAATGTATGAAAGATTTTCTCTTATAAGTTGTTCGTCGTCTACTACTAAAATTCTGTTTGACATTTTTATCCTGTTTAATTTACAATGCCGGGTGAACCGGTAGTTTAATAATAAAGGTTGTACCTTTATTTAATTCACTTTTTAATTTTATTTCGCCCTGGAAGCTTTTAACAATACCATAACTTACCCATAGTCCAAGCCCGGTTCCAATTCCTTCTTTTTTTGTGGTAAAGAATGGTTCAAAAATTTTCTGAAGATTTTCTTCCTTAATGCCTTTCCCGTTATCGCTGAAAGCAATTGTAACATAATCTTCATCTGAACCGGAACTGACAGATATTTTTTTCTGTCCGGAATGAAATTCTTTTTCAATTATTGCGTCTACGGCATTAAGCAGTATGTTAACAAAGACTTGTTGTATCTGGTCCGAGATAAGCGGTAGCATAGGAATATTCTCACTTAATTCCACATCGAATGAAATATCTTTTGCTTTGGTTCCAACCTTTGTTATTTCAACCGCTTCTTTAATTGTGTCATTTAAATCCGTTAGCAGCAGTTCGTAGTTTGATGGTCGTGAAAAATCAACAAGGTCTCTTATTATTTTGGATATCCTTGTTATCTGGCTTTTAACCAGACTTAACTTTTCATTAACGAAAGCATCATCGGTGGAGCGTTGTGCTACCTGCACCAAAGCGGAGATTGATGCGAGAGGATTCCCGACTTCGTGTGCAATTCCCGCGGCAAGTGTACCTATACTTTCCATTTTCTGTGTATGAATAAGTTGTCTTTCTAAAGTTCTCTTTTCACTCAGATCCCTGTGTATACCGAAGTAACCGGAAACTTTTCCATCCTTATCAAGAATTGGTGAGATAAGCAGTTGTGTATAAAAAGCTGAATTATCTTTTCGTTTATTCTCAACCTCACCGACCCACACTTTACCTGATGAAATTGTATCCCACATTCTGTCCCAGAATTTTGAAGTATTTTTGCCGCTTCCGAACACACGCGGATTTTTACCGATTAATTCTTCTTTGCTGTATCCGCTTACGTTTGTAAATGCTCTGTTAACATAGATCATTTTTCCATGCAGGTCTGTTATCTGTATAGGATTCACACTGTTTTCAGCTACATTAAAGAAACGGATTAATTCCATTTCTTTTCTTTTCTCCTCCGAAATATCTCTTGCAGAAATAAATGTAAGTTTTAATTCCTGGTTACCGGGTGAGCTGCCAAAAGGAATAAATGAAAGATTTACATCGATCAGATTTCTGTTAATGAACAATCTGGTTTCGAAGGATTCGGAACGGCTATTATCAACGCTATTTCTGAATATGTTTTCGGCTTCGTTTCTGTCGCATAATTCCACATAATCAAAAAAAGTGTCCGGCTGCTTACCATTTAGCTGAAGCTTATCTTTTGCAGTTAAATTAAGCATCTCAATGGATCCCTTTTCATCCACGAGAAAACACATATCCGGAAACCCATCGAATATTTTAAAATCGAATGAATAGTTGATTGTCATTATCTGCAATTTAATTCTGATTTTTTAATTATTTGTGTAAAAATACGGATAGATTGGATACCGAAAAACTAAAAAATAATTCATCATTTCGTTAGTAATTTTTTAAGTATTAATATAATCAATCCTGCACCTGAACCTGAACTCAAACTTTTATAAGTTTATAAGTAAAAAAAGGTAAAATATGAAAATTGGATTAGTACAATATTCGCCACTCTGGGAAGATAAAAATTCCAATCAATTAAAGATCACTCATTTACTTGAAAAAGCTGATCAAATGGACCTTGTGATATTACCGGAACTGACGCTAACCGGTTTTACCATGAACTCGCAAAAATTTTCTGAAAGTATTGACGGCGAATCATTCATGTACTTTTCACAACTTGCACGGGAAATGAAATTTGACCTTATTGCCGGACTGATTGAAAAGGATGGTGATAAGTATTTCAATGCTCTGGTTCATATTGATGTCTCGGGAAAACTTATTTCAAAATACCGTAAGATACATCCGTTTACATATTCAACCGAGGATAAGTTTTATGAAAGAGGGAATGAAACTGTAATGACAAATATTAATGGATGGTCAACCGGACTTAGCATATGTTATGATCTCAGATTTCCTGAGCTGTACCGGTTATATGGCAAACATAGAACAGACCTGATTATAAACATTGCAAACTGGCCTGATACTAGAATAGAACATTGGCGGACATTATTAAAAGCAAGGGCAATAGAAAATCAATGTTATGTGGCAGGCGTTAACAGGGTGGGTGATGATCCGAAACTCCATTATACAGGATACAGCAGTATATTCGATCCGATGGGTATTGAAGTAATTTCCCGGGCTGATGATGAAAAAGTTATAGTTACGGATATTAACATTGACCAGGTAAATGAGGTGAGAAAAAGATTACCGTTTCTTAACGATATTAAATTGATTTAGTTATAAATAGTAATATTTGCCCCTATTGATTCAAGGTCTTTGAGGAAAACAGCAGGATCAACAAGATTGCCCTGCAAGTAAAGTCCCGGCTTATTAAAATTACCCCGCAGGTATTGGAACAATAACGCTGTTACCGATGCAGCGGTAAGCCAGTACCCGTTTGTATGTGAAACTTTTATTCTTACTTCTTTTGTCAGATCATTTTTTCTTCCTACTGCACTTAACACAAGCATAGTTTTATATGGCGGTTTTGCAAATTTTTTCATTCCCCAGATGAAAGACTTCCCGAATGTTTTTGCTGTTAATCCGGGAGCCAGCTTCAGAAAAAATCTACCTACGGGAACAACAAAGTAATTAATATATGAGTTTAACCCGGCAACGTAAAATCCTGATTCTCTTAAAGCGGGATACATTTCCGGGAGTTGCCGCATCTCTTCAAGCATTACCGGTGCGCTGGTTATAAGTCTAAACTGATCGTCAAAATCAAATTTCTTATAATCGTTATAACCAGCTTTACGCCAGTTGTTATCACGGAATAAAAGCGGCTCATAATCTCTGAACTCCTCAGCCATTTCCAAGATTTTTGAAGCTGTATATTCAACTTCCTGCCAGTTCATTCTTATTAAACTGCATACATCAGCAGTTTCCAGTTTATCAAAATGCCTTGCGGCATACCTTACCAATGCGGCAGGAATACCCGGATCAAGTCCGCAGTCGGTTATAAATAAAAGTTTGTTTTCTTCTATCTGAGGCGACAGGGTTTTTAATATGTCAATCTTATTTTTTGATGACATATTAATATCGATATAATCTATCCCGGTTTTTATTGCAGCTTCGGCAATATTTTTAGTAAATCGGGAAGTGCTGGAGGCGGCAATCACCATATCGGCAGTGAAGAATTTATCTGTAAGTGAATTTCTTAAGGAAGCTTCAATTCGAAGTGCGGATGCACGCTCATCAAAGAACCGTTCATTCAGAACTCTTGCAGCTTTCTCGGCAAGTATCTGGTTCCTGCCTGCAATAATTATTTTACAGTCGGTATGTTTTAAAAGAAGTTCTGAAAGAATCCGGCCGGTATTACCGTAACCGCCAAGTATTAAAAAAGTTTTACCCATTGATTTCTGTCTACCCGGTTAAATAGTTTTTTCTTCGGATCGGAAGATTAGTGTCGAATTATATCAAATTAATTTCTGTATATCAATCAAATAGAAAAAAAACCTAACCCGCCGGAAAAAAGTGGACTATTAAGTGGCTATTAAAATTGACAGGGGTAATTGATGATACAGATAAATAATTGCCCGGCGTAATATATTAGAGGCTAATTCTGCGGAACATACATTTCTGTGCTTTCGGTGCACTTAAAAATCAGTTTATCTGTTAAATAAACAAAATTATAATTATTCATTCGTAAATCTTTTTTCTTTAGCTGAACCATAAGCTGAGGATGATAAATTGTCTTTGAATTTCCGCAATTGGGGCCAGCAAAATACCACGCTGCTGCAATATCAAAACCTTCGGAAGAAAGACCTGTAAGAAAATCGATTATGTTGTAAATTCTATCATCGGATGTTTTGAACCTGTACATAAAATAATAGCCCGATTGCTGTGATGGTTTTTCAAACGGAACGCTTATAAATGCAGACTTTTCGACAGTTGATTCTGTTTTCTGTTCATCGGATTCACGGTCTTCGAAAGTGGTCTGAGTACCGGAAGAACACCGGTAAAAGGATAAAATCGAAATTATCACTAATAAAAATAATATGTTAGAAAATTTTATTTTCATTTTTCATTTCTCAAATAATGGTTCTAATTATCTCCTTTCAATTTCCAGAATGAAATTATAAATAAAATTCCCAATATCAAATCAATGATCCCGGTGGCAAATACAGCCGCTGCAGTCCTGTTTTGAAGGAACAAAACGGTCATAGCAATTCCATAACTGAATTTTTCAATTACTGAAGCTATCATCATTAGTTTATATCGTTTTGGATCTGTAGCTATAATAAGAAATGCAATCTGCCACGCAACAGCAA
>JAWOIK010000150.1:0-10518 GCA_046484705.1 Ignavibacteriaceae bacterium
TGATATATTTACCTACACAAAGATGGATTAGTTTATTACTCCCAAATAAGGTAATAAGGTTAAGCTAATGGGTCTGAGTAACGTTACTAAGGTTTAAGAAAATAAATAAGGTTTGTAATGAATATTAATTTTTATTTCAAATCGATCATATGGAATAATTTCCATAAGATTATGAATTTAACAACTTACGACTGCGACTCACAAAATCACCAGGACAGTAGTAATTATACTTCTTTTACAAATCCATCGGCAAGACTGTATCGCTTACCTGATCTTCCGCATTCCGCAAAACCATTTTCGTCAAACTTTAATCTTTCTCCGCCTTCTGAATACCAGCCTATAATACGTGCGGGGCTGCCTACAACAAGTGCATAATCCGGAACGTCCTTTGTAACCACTGCACCGGCACCAACCATTGCATGCCTGCCTATAGTTGTTCCGCACACGATAGTACAATTGGCACCAAGAGAAGCACCTTCTCTAACTAATGTCTTCACATAAAACTGTGCACCAACCTGCGGATATTTACAACGCGGATTTAAAATATTTGTGAAGACCATTGAAGGTCCGCAGAATACATAATCCTCAAGAGTTACACCTTCATAAATTGAAACATTGTTCTGAACTTTGCAGAAATCGCCTATAGTTACATTATTACCTACATTAACATTTTGTCCAAACACACACTTCTTCCCGATCTTAGCACCGGATTGTATATGGCTGAAATGCCATACCTTTGTTCCGTCGCCAATTTCCACATTGTCGTCAACAACTGCATGTTCATTTATGTAGTAATTCTTATTCAGGCTGTTCATAAAATTTATACCTTTCATTACCGTCCGGTTATAAGTTAAATCCAAATTTGTCATTAAAAAAACGCTAATGACAAATCGACTATTATTTTCAAAGAAAATCTTTCAAGCCCAAGAAAATCCAAGCCGGGATTAAATATTTATTATTTAACAAGTTAAGATACTATTACGTTATTGAGATATTGCCTACTCAAAGATGGATTAGTTTATTACTCCAAAATAAGGTAATAAGGTTAAGTTATTGTGTCTGAGTTACGTTACTAAGGTTTAAGAAAAAAAGTTTGTCATAAATATTAAATTTCATTTCAAATCGATTATATGGAATAATTTCCATAAGATTATTAATTCAAACAGCTTCGACTACGACTCATAAAAACAACCGGACAATGTAGATACCTTTGAATAATTTGTACTATTTTACCATCGGATGCTGCTTTGATGGCTTCTGAAACGGCTTCATATTCCGGATATTATAAACAGTTTCAATAGCAGTACGAGCTTCTTTGATTCCAAATCCATTTCCGGATAAAATGTTTTCATAAATTTTGGTATGAAGATCTGTGAATCCCTCGGTAAACTCTAATTCGTCACCATCAATTAATATTGATCGGTGAGTAGTTTTACCGGCGGCAACTGCATCTTTTGGAAGGTCATTTTTATCCAATGACAAGTACCATTGCACTTCAGCATTTTCAAGTTCAAGGTAACCGCCGATCTTATCCGGCTGCGACAAATGCACTTCGCTGTGTTGTGTAGCTCCGAAGTACCAGATAAGTAAATCGAAGAAGTGAACACCAATATTTGTTGCTATTCCACCGGATTTTTCTATGACACCTTTCCAGGAATAATTATACCACATACCGCGGGAAGTTATATATGTAAGAGTAACCTGGTGCTTCTTATTCTTTTTTTCGGAATCAATTTTTTCTTTTAATTTAATCAGTGAAGGATGTACCCGTAACTGCAATACGTTATAAACTTTTTTCCCGCTTTCTTTTTCAAGATCTTCCAGTGCATCGAGGTTCCAGGGATTCAACACTAACGGTTTCTCACAGATAGCATCTGCGCCTATTCTTAATGCCAGCCTTATATGTGCATCGTGAAGATGATTGGGTGAACATATAGCAAGGTATTTAACCTGGTTTTCAGGATCAGTTCTGCGGAGCATTTCCAGGTACCTGTCAAATCTTTCATACTCTGTAAAAAAACTTGTATCGGGAAAGTAACGGTCAAGTATTCCAACAGAATCATGTGGATCTGCAGCCGCAACCAGGTTGTTATGTGTATCTTTTATTGCTATCAGGTGACGGGGTGCTATGTAGCCGGCAACCCCTGTTATTGCAAAGTTTTTCATAGTTTAATTTTAATCTGATTTCTTATAAAAATGTTCATGTAATAGTAAATTATTTTTACTCTCTTTCGATCAGAAATTTTACCCCTTATAAATCTTATCTGATTTTAAACCTGCTTTGCCGAATGCATTCCTTGTATCTAAAATTAATTTTGAGTTTTCCAAAATAAAATTGTAATCATAATTTGAATGATCCGTACTGACCAGAACAAGGTCGTATGTCTGCAGATTTTCTTTTGTTAATTCGACTGATTCCATTTCGTAATCATACTTTCTTGTTTTAAATAGTTTCAGTACATAAGGATCATTGTAATGAACCGCAGAACCTTTTTCCCTGAGAATTTCCATTAATTTCAGAGAAGGGGATTCACGCATATCATCAATATCTTTTTTATATGCTGCACCAAGTATAAGTACTTTAGAACCGTTCAACGATTTTTTATTCTTGTTAAGAACTTCTGCTGCTTTTTCAATAACGTAATACGGCATAAAGGTATTTATTTCACCAGCCAGTTCTATGAATTTTGTTGTAATATCATATTCGCGTGCTTTCCATGTTAAATAAAAAGGATCAATCGGAATACAATGACCACCTAAACCGGGACCGGGATAAAACGCCTGAAATCCAAATGGTTTTGTTGCAGCAGCATCAACAACCTCCCATATATCTATATTCATTCTTTCGAATACCATTTTAAGTTCATTTACCATGGCTATATTAATTGCCCGGTAGATATTTTCCAGAAGTTTTGTAGCCTCAGCCGCCCTTGGTGAAGAGACAGGGATGGTTTTAACTATTACCTGGTTATAAATTGCAAGAGCTATTTCCAGGCAATCCGGTGTAACACCGCCAACCACTTTTGGAATAGTAGAAGTTGAATAATTTGCATTATTAGGATCTTCTCTTTCCGGGGAGAATGCTAAATAAAAATCTTTGCCGACCACAAATTCACCTTTACCCGGATTTTCCGCGTCTGCATTTTCGAATAATGGCAAAAGGATTTCCTCAGTAGTTCCCGGATATGTTGATGATTCGAGAGCAATGAACTGTCCCTTTCTTAAATACCTGGCAATTACCTTACCGGAATTTTCAATATAAGTCATATCCGGTTCGCGGTGTTCGTTAAGAGGTGTGGGAACACAAATTATAATTGCATCAACTTCGACCAGTCTGCTGAAATCTGAAGTAGCTTCAAACTTCTTTGCGTCAACCACCTTTTTTATTTTCTCTTCATTGATATGTTTTATATAACTTTTACCGGAGTTAAGCAGAGGAATTTTCTTCTCATCTATGTCAAAACCAATTGTGTAAAAGTTTTTATTTGCGAATTCAATTGCCAGAGGCAGACCAACATAACCCATTCCTATAATGCCCACCACAGCAGATTTGTCCTTAATTTTCTTAAGAAAGTCATTTTTCATAAAGTGTTTCCGATTAGTTTAAAATATTGATGATAATTTAATTAGATAGCTTCTTATCAGATTCAGAAAAATATATAAAACCCGACGCTAATTTAATTCAACAACAATGCCAATCAAATTACAAGTAATTTTCAGTTTAATACTAAACCACTAAAATTTAATCTGGCATTGAACGATTCCGGCACAGCTTCGCCGGGTGACTCACATTATAAGCCACGGGATGAACTATCTGAAAAATCAGCTACCACAACGGATTAATTTAATAAATACAATTTGTCCGAAATTGCTTTCGTAAACAATTACACTTAGTGAAAATTAATCCGGCAGGTACATTTACCGGTTGCATAGCCCGGTGAACAGATATAGACCTTAAAGTTCAATCGAATATCCTATGGTTGATAACTGAGAACGCTTCCCCCGGATAAACCAAAACAATAAATCGTTTGAACAGAGGAGGAGCATACATCTCTATTGAAATAGTTCAGTTCAAATAGAGACATGTAAACTTAATGCATATTTTATTATTTTTCTATATGCAAATCGTATTTTTTAGAATAAAAACAGTTTTTTTACTCCACTAAAAACCCCGAGGCATAAACATGAACTCATCTGCGGAAATAAACACCCCAATAAATTATGATATTGTAACCAAAAAGATTGATGAGAGTAAATTAGAAAATGTTGGGACAGCAACTATACGGGAAATAAAAAAGCTTATTGATAATATTGAATCTGCTACCGGGGAGAAGTTTGTAAGGATGGAGATGGGCATACCCGGACTGCCGGCAACGCAGATTGGCATTGAAGCTGAAATAGCAGCACTCCGCAGCGGAGTTGCATCTATATACCCGGATATTTTCGGGATACCACAGTTAAAAACTGAAGCATCCAGGTTTGTAAAACTGTTTATGAATAAAGATGTGAGTCCCGAAGGCTGCCTGCCTACAGTTGGTTCAATGCAGGGAAGTTTTGCTGCCTTTCTTACCTGCAACAGACTTAACCCGCAGAAAGATACTACTCTGTTTATCGATCCGGGTTTTCCTGTTCATAAACAGCAGTTAAAAGTGCTTGGTCAGAAGTTTGAAGCCTTTGATGTATATAATTACCGTGGTGATAAGTTAGCAGAGAAGCTTGAGAGTTACCTGGTTAAGAACAATATATCGTGTATGCTTTACTCAAATCCGAATAATCCTTCCTGGATATGTTTTACAGAAAAAGAGTTAAAAATAATTGGTGAACTTGCAAATAAATACGATGTGATAGTTCTGGAAGACCTAGCTTACTTTGCAATGGATTTCAGAAAGGATATGTCAAAGCCCGGTGAACCACCGTATCAGCCGACGGTTGCTAATTATACCGATAATTATGTATTTCTCATCTCCAGTTCAAAAGCTTTTAGTTATGCCGGACAAAGAATTGGTCTGATGGTTATTTCAGATAAACTATACGGAAGGAAATATCCGGGGTTAAAGAAAAACTATTCATCCGACAGTTTTGGATATGCCATGATATACGGCAGTGTATACGCACTAAGTGCAGGTATAACTCATTCTGCCCAATATGCACTTGCTGCAATATTAAAAGCTGTGAATGACGGTAAGTTTGATTTTGTTGAGGTTGTAAAAGAATATGGCGCTAAAGCAAAAATAATGAAAAAACTTTTTACTGATAATGGCTTCAATATTGTATATGATATGGATGAGGATCAGCCTATTGCTGATGGTTTCTATTTTACTTTCTCTTATCCCGGAATGGGCGGGGCAGAGTTATTAAAGGAATTACTTTATTATGGTATCAGTGCTATCTCACTAATCATTACGGGCAGTGAGAGAACAGAGGGTATAAGGGCTTGTGTATCACTTGTTAAGCGTGAACAGTTCGGAGATCTGGAATACAGGCTGAAGCGATTTAATGAAGATCACGGAAAGATTTAAATATTTTTTCCGGTTATATACAAATATGATATGGGTGTATGAAATCAATGCCCCATACACCCAAACAATTATTTCAAATCCTGATGATCAGCCTACAAAGAAACTAAGTAATATTCCTGCTGCCACTGCACTTCCGATAACACCTGCAACGTTTGGTGCCATTGCATGCATAAGCAGGTGATTTGTTTTATCGTATTGCAAACCTATCATTTGAGAAACTCTCGCACTATCCGGAACTGCTGAAACGCCTGAATTTCCTATTAAAGGATTTATCTTATTTTCATCACTTAAAAATAAATTCATAAACTTCGCAAATAATACTCCACCGGTTGTGGCAATCATAAATGAAACCGCACCAAGAGCAAATATTCCTATTGAAGCAGGAGTTAAAAATGTAGTTGCCTGAGTAGATGCACCAACAGTTACACCGATAAGAATTGTTACAATGTCAATCAACGGACCTTTAGCTGTATCAGCAAGTCTTTTTGTAACACCGCTTTCTTTCAGCAGGTTACCGAAGAACAGCATTCCTAACAACGGAAGAGCGGAAGGTGTTATGAAAGTTGTAAGCAGCAAACCTACAATCGGGAACATTATCTTTTCAGTTTTTGAAACTGTCCGCGGCGGCTTCATTCTAATTCTGCGCTCTTTATCGTTAGTCAGCATTCTCATTATAGGCGGCTGGATAACCGGAACTAATGCCATATATGAATAAGCAGAAATTGCGATTGCACCCATTAGTTCGGGGGCTAATTTAGATGAAAGAAAAATTGCAGTCGGTCCGTCTGCTCCACCAATTATTGCTATAGAGGCAGCCTGTTCCGGTAAGAAGTCAAGAAGAAGTGCTATTGTGTAAGCACCAAAAATACCTATCTGTGCGGCGGCGCCAAGTAAAATTAATTTTGGATTTGACAGCAGAGTTGAGAAATCAGTCATTGCACCAATACCCAGGAATATTAACGGGGGGTAAATTCCCTTTAGTACTCCGAAGTACAAATAGTTCATTACACTTCCCGGCTCATACACTCCGAGCTGTAAATTGGCAGATTCTAAAAAAGGTATATTTCCGATAAGCACACCGAATCCAATTGGAATTAATAACAAAGGTTCATAGTCTTTTGTTATTGCAAGGAAAATAAAAATCAATCCCACAGCAATCATTATTGCATGACCATATGTAAGGTTAGCAAAGCCTGTGTACTGAAAAAACTGTTCGAATCCATCCAGAATAAAGTAGAAAAACTTATCCATCTTAAGCCCCGATTTCGATTAGTACATCGCCTTCAAGAACGGAGTCGCCTTTGCTAAAATTAATCGACTTAACTACTCCTTCTTTGTCGGAATTGATATTGTTTTCCATTTTCATTGCTTCAAGTGTGATAAGCTTTGTACCGATCTTTACCTGGTCTCCGGCTTTAACATGAATATCCAGGATCACACCGGGTAAAGGTGATTTAACCGACCCTGTTCCTTTAGGTGATTTAGGCGGTGCGGTTTTGGTTGAGGACCTGGCAGAATCAGTTGACGGTACTGCAACCGATCTTACTAATTTTGGAGTTTTAGTTTGTTGAAAAGACTTATCAATTTCAACTTGATAAACTGTTCCGTTAACTTCTAACTCGGCAATATTATCTTCAACATTAATGATGTTAACATCATATTTATTACCGTGAATAGAAAACTTAAAATTTTTCATATTATATAATCCTTGTTAGCGTGGATTTTGTCTAAGCCCGTAAATCTTTGAACTCCACGGGGAATAAGTTCTTGAAATTCTATTTATTGTAAGCACGGTGCTTTCGTGGTCGTGTAATTCCTGGGAATAAAGATAAAGTGCTGCTGCGATTGCAGCGTTAACTTCGCCTGTAAGTTTTATCTCTTCCCGGGGAATTTCAACATTACCCTGTTTTATAAACTTTTTCTTTTGATGAGATTGTATCAGTTTTGACAGGTTTAAGAAAACAACATAAAGCAGTAACAGTGAACTGAACACAACTGCTATTCCAACTGCTGCAAGTCCAAAACCGATCGGATCTACTTCTTCAAACTCTTCAGCATTTTCATGAATATGTTGAAGCAATGTGTCTGACTGCACTGTTTGAAGCAAAGTCAACCATTTCATAGCAATGAATAAAATTGTCATAATCAGTTCCTCCTATAAAGGAATATTAGAATGTTTTTTCGGAGGATTAACGTCTTTCTTAGTTGAAAGAGATTGTAATGCTCTAATAACTCTGAACCTTGTATTTCTTGGTTCAATTACATCATCAATGTATCCGTACTTGGCTGCAACATAAGGAGTAGCAAATTTCTTTCTGTATTCCTCTTCACGATCTTTTAAGAATTTAATTCTCTCTTCGGTATCTGTAATAAGCTGAAGTTCCTTGTGATGCAATACTTCAATAGCACCCTTAGGACCCATTACAGCAATTTCAGCACCGGGCCATGCATAATTGATGTCTCCTCGTAAATGTTTTGAACTCATAACATCATATGCTCCACCGTAAGCTTTACGCAGTATTACGGTAACTTTAGGAACAGTTGCTTCGCCGTATGCAAATAAAAGTTTTGCACCGTGTATTATAATTCCACCATACTCCTGTGATGTGCCTGGTAAGAATCCGGGGACATCAACAAAAGTTACAATAGGAATATTGAATGCATCGCAGAATCTCACAAACCTTGCTGCTTTTCTGGAAGCATTAATATCAAGCACACCGGCAAGATAACTTGGCTGATTAGCAACTATGCCAACCGGCATACCGTTAAATCTTGCAAATCCGGTTACAATATTAGGGGCATAATGCCGGGCAACTTCCATAAATTCATTATAGTCAACAACAGCATGAATCACATCCTTAACATCATAAGGTTTTGTTGTAATCTCGGGTATAATTGAGTTTAATGAATCTTCTAATCTGTCTATAGGATCGTCGCAGGGAGCAACCGGCGGATCTTCTAAATTGTTTTGTGGCAGGTAACTCAATAATTTTCTGATTAATGAAATACCTTCCTCTTCATCATCTGCAACAAAATGTGTTACGCCGGATTTGGTACCGTGTACCATTGCGCCGCCAAGTTCTTCGTCTGTTACTTCTTCGCCGGTTACAGTTTTAACTACCTTAGGTCCGGTTACAAACATATAGCTTGTACTTTTTGTCATAATAATAAAATCGGTAAGAGCAGGGGAGTAAACCGCACCACCGGCACAAGGACCAAATATAGCGGATATTTGGGGAACCACGCCAGAAGCAAGAATATTGCGTTGAAAAATATCGGCATAACCGCCAAGACTTTTAACTCCCTCCTGGATTCTGGCTCCGCCGCTATCATTAATTCCAATTACGGGGGCGCCAACCTTTATTGCCTTATCCATTATTTTACATATTTTCTGTGCATACATTTCAGAAAGCGAACCGCCGAATACTGTAAAGTCCTGGGAGAATACATATACTAATCTTCCATCAATCGTTCCATAACCAGTTACTACTCCATCGGCAAGATACGTTTCTTTATCAAGTCCGAAGTCAATACTCCGGTGACAGACGAACATGTCAAATTCCTCAAAGCTTCCTTCGTCTAAAAGTAAGTCTAATCTTTCCCTTGCAGTCAGCTTACCTTTTTTGTGTTGAGACGCTATTCTTTTTTCACCGCCGCCAAGTTTTGCCTGTTGACGGAGAGCCATCAGCTCTTTTATTTTATCTTCCATCATAATAGTTATTCCATTAGTAATAATTTTAATATAGAAATCTTTATTCCGGTTTTGAGCAGAATTCCGTTAGCACACCATTAGTTGATTTTGGGTGAAGGAAAGCTATCTGAAGACCTTCAGCACCTTTTCTTGGAGTTTCATCTATAAGTCTTATGTCGTTCGATTTTACATGTTCAAGTGCAGATTGAAGATTACTGACAGCATATGCAAGATGATGAATACCTTCGCCTTTTTTCTCAATAAATTTACCTATCGGTCCTTCAGGATCGGTGGACTCAAGCAATTCAATTTTGGTTTGACCAACCATAAAAAAAGCAGTTTTAACTTTTTGATCAGTTACATCTTCAATGGAGTAACATTTTAATCCAAGTATGTTTTCATAAAACTTTATTGATTCATTCAGGTTTTTAACAGCAATACCAATATGCTCGATGTGTGTGATGTTCATTCAGAAGTCCTTTTAGAAGTGAAATTTTCCTTACGTAAAATACGTAAAACTTAACAATTGATAAATGTGAATTATTCATTACGAAATCGCCCCATTTTGGCAAAGTATATGCCAAGGTTGAATAAAAACGAATATCGTGTTTAATGAATTTTAAGTTATGATATTAATAATATGTGCAGATAGATTAAGCATAACTGAGAAAAACAGATTCTTATATCTGAGAAGTTCTTATGTAAAATGAAATTGTTTGACTTAAACTTAAACAAGAAGTTTTCGTATAAAATCTTTTTAATTAGAATTCTTGCAACAAATTGCCTGTATATCTATATTTACACGCTAAAATTAAAGCTTTTTAAGAGATAATAATATATAAGAGTATAATTCAGTTCCTGAGAGCGAAACCGGCTGTTACTCATAGTAGGTTTTCAATTGAGAATCATCCGGAATAAGTTCTTCCGGGGTGGCGGAACCAGCCTATCGGCAGGCAGGTTGGTAGACGCAAAAAATTATTAAAAGGTTGCAATGATTTCTGCCGGGGTGGCGAAACCAGCCTACCGGCAGGCAGGTTGGTAGACGCAAAAAATTATTAAAAGGTTGCAAAGATTTCTGCCGGAGTGTCGGAACCAGCCTACCGGCAGGCAGGTTGGTAGACGCAGAGTGATATGAAAAGATATTTTGTTTATGCGATAAAAAGTTCTGTAAGAAATTATACTTATGTGGGTCTGACAGATAATCTTGAAAGAAGAATTTCTGAACATAATTCTGGAAAAAATAGAACCACAAAACTATATAGACCCTTTGAATTAGTATTTTCAGAGGAATTTGATAATAGAAGCGAA
>JAWOIK010000251.1:0-32412 GCA_046484705.1 Ignavibacteriaceae bacterium
GGATTATTTTCAGAGATTAATTCTAAATACTGTTCTGGGAGGACAATTTACCAGCAGGATAAATCTGAACCTCCGCGAAAATAAGGGTTATACATATGGAGCATTTTCACATTTCAGTTATTTGAAGGAGGCAGCTTATTTTTATGTTTCTACTTCAGTGGGAATTGAAAATACTGTTAATGCAATTAAGGAAATATATTCGGAACTTGAAAAAATTCAAGAGGGCATATCTGACGATGAACTGGAATTTGCCAAATCATCAATCATAAGAAATTTTCCATCAAATTTTGAAACTTACAGACAAATTACAAATAACCTGTCCAGCAGGGTTCTGCATAATCTGCCTGATGATTATTTTAATACATACATTGATAATGTTCTATCAGTTAACTCTGAACAGATTAAATTCGCAGCTCAAAAATTTATTAATCCCGATAATGCATTATGCGTGATTGTAGGAGATAAAGACAAATTGTCCGGGCCTTTAAAAACTATGGGATTGGAAATTGTTGAAACTGATTATAAAGGAATTGAAATTTAGAGGGTTAATAGAATTTCAGATGGAAGAAGATACTTATACCCGATTTTCCTGTAACTTCTTACCTCTCCAAGCAAACCGATAAAATCAGTCGGAGAACAGACTATCATCATTGAACCATTGTTCTCAATGGACTGCATCAATTCGCTAAAATGTTCTGAAATATTATTCATCGAACTATTAATCAAATTCAGCCGGCTTTTTTTGATCAACTTTATCTTCCGCGATATAAATTCATTTTCTACAAATGAATAAATTTTTGATTCATAAAATGAGGAATTATCGTCTATAATAAAGAATGCAGCCTGAGAAAATGCACCCAATAAATTCCGCACAGAGCTCTTCAGTCGTCTTTCTGAATAGCCGGATTCAAATTTAAAATCAAGATCAACTGTTTCATCACCTAACACTATTGCAAATTGTCTCTTATTGACTGATTCTGTTTTAATGAAATTTTTTAAAACTTCCGATGGTGTGAACAAAAAGGCAAATGGTTCGGGTGTATCCATTAATTTATCAATATCTGATTTTTGAGTTTTATCATCAATAGTTATTAAGAATCCAACGAGAGAGGCATTTCTTACTAAGTCCTTATTATAATCTATATATGCAGCTAACCTGATTTCATCTTCAGATGAGATTTTAATTAAAGTGCTTCCAGAGATTTTTTTTTCTTCAGACAATATTTCTGTTTCGTACCCGCTGAAAATTTCATTAAGCTCTGCAATAAAGACAGGGATAGGTAAATCGTTAGGCAGATTTAAATTGAAAGTGGAATATTCTTCAGCCAGGGAAACTTCATTTATTTTCTGATTTTTCATGATAGTAGCAGGCAATCCGAAGTTTTGCACAGCTATGCGAAAGAGGGAGTCTATTTCAGCACCGGTAAGAACCTTTGGAGGAATTATTTTATTTTCAGTATTAAGTACTTTGCCAATAATAATATTAGCAGTAAGCAATAAAATGGAAAAAGCGAAGAGTGAAGCAATTACTCTTTGTTGCGTATTCATCGGAGCAAAGAATTAGTTTTATTTATTTTTAAAATCGGGTTTTCTTTTTTCAAGAAATGCCGCGGTTCCTTCTTTAAAATCTTCAGTACCGCAGCAAAGTGCAAACAGACTTGCCTCATAAAATTGTCCCTCCTTTGAAGGTACCTGGTTGGCAGCATTTACTGCTTTAATTGCGAACCGGATTGCCTGCTGACCTTTTGAAACTATTTTCTGAGCTAACTCCATTGCTTTATCCATCAATTCAGTTTGAGCACAAACCTGATTTGCAAGTCCGAGCCTGAACGCCTCCTCGGCATCAATCATATCGCCGGTAAAAATGTATTGCATTGATCTGCCTGAGTTAATCAGTCGGGTTAATCTTTGAGTGCCGCCATAACCGGGAATTATACCGAGATTTACCTCCGGTTGACCGAATTTTGCGTTACTGCTTGCCAGCCTGATATGACACGCAAGTGCAAGCTCACATCCTCCACCCAGTGCGAAACCATTTACCGCGGCTATTACCGGTTTGTTCATGTTTTCAATATAATTAAAAACTTCCTGTCCGCGTTCAGCAAATTTTTTAGCAGATAACACATCCAGTTCATTAAGTTCTTTTATATCGGCACCTGCAACAAATGCTTTTTCGCCGCTGCCGGTTAGTATTACAACATAAATATTATCATTACCTCTTAGTTCTCTGAAAACTTCACGTAACTCAAGAACTGTTTCTTTGTTTAGTGCATTTAGTTTTTCAGGTCTGTTAACAGTAACAACAGCTATCTTATCAATAACCTTCAGAAGTAAATTATTAAATTCCATTTTTCTATCCCTTAAAATGTTATGAATAAAGGTATTCTTACTTTCAGATCTATAGATATAAACTGATTTAATTCGTAATAATTGTACGATGTTAAAATTTCCATCATAAACATAGATACTCCGGCACCAGCACTGAAACCAATTTTAGATTTATCTTCTAAGAAATTATTTCTGCCGGAATCACTTTTAAACTGGTGAAGTTTTTCATAGTAATTAAAATTAATCGATGCCTGAAGAAGAGGCATGAAAAGAAAAATATTTTCAAGAAGAGGTGAAAAGTAATATCTTCCGCCTAATGTTACGGGAACTGAATTTGTATGGAAATTAGAATATTCTGTTTCTTTATAATATTCCTGTGAACCTGGATATTGTTCGTACCCGATTGTCATGAAAAGAAATAGAGGAAGGACATCTGAATCGGCATATGAAAATTCTAAATTAAACCCATAACCAAGATCACTTTGGTCGGAAAATTCCAAAACGGGTATACGTGGTCCTACTCCGAATGCAAGGAAAAACCCCTGTGCCTTATTAGGTGAAGTTGTTTGAGAAAAAATATTCCCGCTTGAAAATAAAATTAATGCTAAAATTGATATGTTAATTTTCTTATTCATTTCTATCCAAAATTAAGAAATTAAATGCAGAACAAAAATTCAGTTATATCAATTTGACTGATCAACTGAATTATAAACTTTGCTCTTAGCCAATTTACCGCCGTAATTACCTGCCTGGTAAACAAAATACATTCCGGCAATTCCAATGAGAACAATAAGCAAATGAAATTTGAGAGTTAGCTTATTTTTTATTTGAAGGTAATACCTGAAAATAAGCAATGCAGTAAATAACCATGTTATTATATTTGCATAAAGTTCATGCTGGTTGAAAATTGCAAGACTTTCCTTACTCAAGTTCTGATTTGATGTAAAAGCCTGGTTCCCGGTAAGAACAGCAGCAACTGCTGAAACTACGCCTATTAATAATATTAACATTGCTGCTTTAGAGAAAAAATCTTTCTTACTGATAAGAGCAATCAACTCGATAACCGGATATACAGTTAAAAACGCTATTGGGAAATGAACAATTTTAGGATGTAGTTCTGCTAAAAATTCCATTTAATAATCCACTTTAAATAAAAATAATCCTTGAGCCGGAACCGCCATTGAAGCGGCTTCCCTGTTTCGTTCGTTAAAAATCTTTTCAATCATATCTTCACTTCCCTTTGACTCAATAGCTTTAAGTATTGTACCGGTTATGGTTCTAACCATTCCATGAAGAAACCTGTTAGCAGAAATTTCAAATATGATAAGATCATCTTTTTCATACCATTTCGCATCAAATACTTCACAAAATTTATTTTCAATTTCAGCATTCTTTTTACAGAATGAAGAATAATCCTTATTACCAATAAAGCTGCTGCTGATTCTGTTCAACTCTGAAAGATCCAATGTACCCGGAAATTGATATGAATATCTTTTAAAGAACGGAGACTTAAACTTTGTAATAATATAGATGTATGTTCTTTTCCTGGCATCAAATCTTGCATGAAAATCTTCATCAGTTTTTTCCATTACTAAAACAGAAATGTCAGAAGGTAAAACGGAATTGAGAGAATGCTTAAATCTGTAAATATCCAGGTCCTGTTCAATCCTGAAATTTGCTGACTGCCCGAATGCATGTACACCGGCATCTGTCCGTCCGGAACCTATAAGATTAACTTTTTCTTTGGAAATAGTTTCAATAGAATCAGATAGAATTTGCTGAATAGTTTTTGATCCGCTTTGAATCTGCCAGCCGGAATAATCAGTTCCATCATATTGAATTATGAGTTTATAATTATTCACTATACACCGGTTAAAAAATAAATAATGTCAGTAAATAGATTACCGGTAAAATTGAAATAAACCCGAGCCCCTTGATGGCAGCACTTTTCAGTTCCGGTGAGCCCCAGATAAGTGTAATTACTATCTTTACAATTGTGTTTGATATAAGCGCAATTATTACTGCTTTTTCGGCAACATCTATAACCAGTTTTTCTGAAGATAGTTTTGAAAGTGAAAGTACAATTGCATCAACACTTGTTAACCCTGCCAGAGCACTAGCAGCATAAATTCCCTGGTCACCAAGATATACCTGTGCAGCTTTGGCACCGAAAATAACAATTGCAAATAATAACCCGAATATGAATGCTGATTTGAGTTCAAACGGATTGGTAATTCCTATTTCCGCTAAATCATTTTTTAATTCCTTCTTTAACATTATCCTGCTTATAATATAACCGGTTATTGTAAATATTATAAGCGGAATCCAGAGTTTTGAGACTAAAGCACTGTTCAACACCAGTATTATTATAAACACACGGAAAAACATCATTGCAGATGCAAGCACTATTCCGATTGAATAATTATAGGAGAGTGAAGGCTGCTTAACACTTTTTTTAGATAACGAAAAAGCAACAGCTGTACTGGAAACCAATCCACCCAGTAATCCGGTTAATACTATACCTTTATCTTTACCAAGTAGTTTAATGAAAAGGTAACCAATAAAACTTATTCCGCTGATAAAAATAACCATATACCAGATATGCCGTGGATTTAACACATCAAGCGGTCCAAACGTTTTATCAGGAAGCAGAGGTAAAATTATAATTGAGATGATGGCAAGTTTTAGTGTGGCAAAAATATCTTCACCGTTCATTTTTCCTACAAAACTATGCAATTGAATTTTCAAGGATAAGAACATTGTAATAATTATTGCAATAATTGCAGGAAGCAGGATATATCCGTAATAGACCATAGTACCTAAAATAAAAACAAGGAAGGCTGTAACCTCAGAAGTTCCTCCCAGTCTACCATCTTTGGCAGATGTAAAATAAGCAGTAATTAAAAGTCCTGAAAATCCAATTAGTACTGAGACGTAAACCCATTCTGAAGTTAGTGAAGATGTTAGTGCAGTAAGAAATCCAAGTATACCGATCAATGGAAAGGTTCTTATTCCGGCAAATATTTTCTGATCCTTTAATCGTGAATGCTCCCTCTCAAGTCCGATTAATAATCCAATAAAAATTACCGCTCCAATTCCCTGAAGAATTATGAACAGATCCCCTGATTCCAGAAGCGGTTCCGGACTAATTTTAAGATGCTGAAAAACATTTAGAGTATCCACTTTAGTATCCGTATCAATAATTTGATTTAAGTACTTTCTTTATAATTAAATAATTGACTAAAATCCAATGCCGGTTACAATAATACATAGATTGAAAAAACTATTTACAGATCAATCATTCTTGAATCTGAACACAATGTTCAATTAATTACTTTACATAAACTGTTTTGATATTCACAAACTCTTTAATTCCAAATGGTGAAAGCTCCCTGCCATAACCTGATTCTTTAATTCCACCGAAAGGTAAACGGGGGTCTGATCTTACCAATTGATTAACAAAACAGGAACCTGCATTTAATTCTTCACGCGCAATTCTGTCACCCTTGGTTGTATCCTTCGTAAATACTGCAGAACCTAAACCGAATACAGTCTTGTTGGCTAACTGGATTGCATCAGTTTCATCTTTTGCTTTTATTAACGCAGCAACAGGACCAAAAAGTTCTTCATCGAATGCAGGCATGCCCGGAGTTACATTTGAAAGTACCGTAGGGGGATAAAACGCATTTCGAGCATCCGGAATCTTTCCACCTAACAATAAACCTGCACCACTATCCACAGATTTCAAAACCTGTTCGTGAAGTTCATCTCTTAAAGATATTGTTGCTTGCGGTCCTATATCATTTGACTCATCAAAAGGATCACCCATTTTTTTTGACGCCATTTTTTCTACATAAAGTTTTTCAAATTGATCGTAAACGGGTTCAACAATAATAAATCTTTTGGCAGCTATACAGCTTTGCCCGCCGTTTAATAATCTTGAGGTTACACAGATATCTGAGGCAGATTCAAGATCAGCGTCTTCCAGAATTACATATGGATCACTCCCACCCAATTCCAATACACATTTTTTAATAACTGAACCGGCATTAGCAGCTACAGCTTTTCCTGCAGAAACACTTCCGGTAATGCTGACTGCCTGAATTACCGGATTATCTATTACCCGTTTTACATTTTTTGAGGAGATCACAAGTGTATTGAAAACGTTTTCCGGGAAACCGGCTTTCTTAAAAATTTCCTCCAAAATAAGTGCACAACCGGTAACGTTTGAAGCATGTTTTAATACTCCTGTGTTCCCTGCCATCAGAGTGGGTGCTGCGAATCTTATCACCTGCCAGAACGGAAAATTCCATGGCATTATTGCAAGGATTACTCCAAGCGGCTGATAACTCACATAACTTTTTGATGCGTCGGTAGGAATTAATTCATCCTGCAAAAACTTTTCTGAATGTTCAGCAAAATAATCACACACCCAGGCACATTTTTCAATTTCAGCACGGGATTGAGCAATGGGTTTTCCCATCTCAAGTGTCATTAATTCAGAGTACTCCTTCATATTATTCCGAAGAACAGCACCTGCATTTTTCATCAATATTGATCGCTGTGCAAATGAAACACGTCTCCATTCATTGAATGCCTCCTGAGATGATTGAACTATACTGTCCACATCACTATGACTCATTTCATCGTAGGTTTTTATTAATGTATTATCGCACGGATTGATCGATTGTATCATTATACTCTCCTGGATTTTCCGGAAAATCTACCTGTTTCGTTTAATTACAACTAATGTTTTATCGTCTGAGTACTGCCCGTTCCTGGAAAATTTAATAACCTCATCAAGAATTATATAGACAATTTCTTTTGGAGTTTTATCTTTATTCTTTCGTATGATTTTTATTAAACGCTTTTCACCAAACTCTTCAAAGTTTAAATTCATTGCTTCGGTTATTCCATCTGAGAACAAAACCATGATATCGCCGATATCAAAACTAACACTTTCAATTGTGTACTTTGCCTGCGGAGCGGGTCCAAGTACAGGTCCTGTCGGATTAAGAAATTCAACTTTGTTTGATACGTTTTTCAGAAACACCGGCGGATTATGACCGGCATTTGCATAAAGAAAAAGTCCTTTTTCATCTGCAATTAATTCACCATAAAATACAGAAATAAATTTATCATCTTCAAAAATTTTGTTAACAAGCTGATTCATCTTCTGCATAAGCGGAGAAATTTTTATCTCGAAGTTGCTAGCCATCCGGAGCGCACCTGAAAGGTACATTGCTTCAGCAGCAGCAGCAACACCTTTACTGGCTGCATCACCTAGCGTAATACCAAGTACTTCTTTGCTGTCGCCGACTTCGAGGTAATCAAAAAAATCACCACCTACAATTTCTGCCGGATATGTTAGTCCATATATATCATAATTAAAAAATTTATATTCGTGTTCCGGCAGAATGCTTTTCTGTAATTGTCTTGCTTTATCGATATCAGCTTTAAGATTGTTAGCACTAACAGCATAACGTCTCTGTTTGATTTGTGATGTGAGTGCAGTAGTAATGATACTAAGTGTTATTCTCAGTTCCTCATTCATCGCATCACTATTCAACGCAAGTATGTAATCAAAATATGGTTTGCCGTCTACTTTGCTTTTAAATCCGAGACCTGAAGCAGAAAATTTAAATATTCCCTTCTTACGAAGAAGCTCGTGTGTTTCATTCCCAAGAATAGTTCTTTCTTTTGAGATAAGTTCGAATGTTGGATAATCTTTAATTCTAATAATCAGATCGGAAGACATTCGTTGGATCTTTCCGCATTGATAAAGAAGTTTATACCCGCCAAGTTCCGGAATTAATTTCCAAATCCTTCCGCCTATAACATTCTTTAAGTTTGAATCTACTACCAGTTCACTTAATACTGTTTTTAAGAGTTCCTCATCGGATGGAAATTTTTTAGACGCAATTGTTTCTATAGTTTTATGAAGTTTTTTCTGATCCAATTTTCGCTTTCGGTTTGTTTTAAATTTTACTTTGTATAAAAATCTATCATTTCCTGTATTGCGTTTTTACAAACGGGACAAAATTTATCTTTTACAATTGATTTCATCGAACAATCCTGCATTGGACGATATACGCCTTTTGCAACATAACCGCCTCCTTCAAAAGCACCAACTTTCTTTTCAAACTCATCCGTAGCCGGAGTTGGAACCGGAGTGTCTTCTTCTAATAAATTTTTCCACTTGGAATCAAAATCTATAAGTGTAGTTATATTTCTCTCAAGAGGCTCTACATCAAGCGGATAAAAATCATTGTATGCAACATCGGAAGTGTAATATTCATCTGCAAGAAATGCAAAACCATGTCCGAACTCATGAGTGAATACATATTCCTCATGAACATTTTTATTTACACACACCGAATAGTGATTATAAATTGCTCCGCCGCCGTATTTTTCAGAATTAACAATAACATATATCTGATCATAAGGAACATTTGATGCAACGTCACGCAATGTTTTATTATCCGATGTCATGAGGTATCGTTCAAGATCGAAAGTGTAGAAACGCGAATTGATCAAAGTATTTTTCCATTTATTTTCAGCAGGAATATCAGTTCCAGATTCTATTGAAGGTGACAGTACAGCCCAAATATTAAAATTATTTTTGTTTTCTCTGAATGGAGCTGCATTAAATAAATAGCCCGCAAATTTCTCACAATCCCGTTTGAACAATTCCAATTCTTCTTCTGTGTAACCTTCGGGGATGAAAGCAACATCAACTTTGGTTGCAGGATCTCCATTATACAATACTTTCATCGTTTCAAAATTTAAACGTCTTTCTTTCTTAATAAAATAATCAAGCGGATCAACTTCATACTCAAATTTTTTGATAAATTTATTCTTATCATCTCTTCCGTAGAACTCCACAACCACTTTCTTTTTAGGAAATGGGAATACGACTGTTTCACTAAATGTTCTGTATGTTTGTTTTGCTTCATCGGTGGTTTGCCACTCTGCAAATAATGTGGAATATGTCCTTGAATAAATCGGGCTGCCGGATTCCTGATCAATAACAACAAATTTATAATTACCAAAATCAAATTTATCCAAAAGATTTACTTTAGAACCAGCCCAGTATGGTTCCTCTATCAACTCATCGAAAGAATAAAAATCTTCCTGATTGTTACCGGTGTGAAAATAATCCAGCCGTAAAGTCTTATCATCAAAATGCTCATTGAAGCTGTTCTGAGATAATGCCTGACCACTAAGCACAAAAAGAAGAAAATAGAACACGGATATAACCGATCGAACAGATTTGCACGGAATGAAAACCGTAAGAATCTGCCTGATCAAAGAAACCCGTAAAGTATTCGCATAGTTATTTTTTTTCTGCATGATGTATAACCCTTTGCGGGAAAGGAATTTCAATTCCCTCCTTGTTAAATAGTTCATAAATTTTTTCCCGGAGTCTGCACTGCATTCCCCAAGCATTTGAATAATGATCGGTAAACGAAACAAGCCGGAAATCCATCGATGATTCCCCGAATTTGATAAAGAATACATCGGGTTCTCTTTGTGTGGAGAGATCAGGATCACCTTCAGTTGCGCTTAGCATTACTGCTTTCACCTTTTTAATATCCGATCCATAGGCAACACCCACTTCAACAACTACTCGCGTTAATGTTGTCGGGTAAGTGATATTCACTAATCTTGAATTTACAATTTCATTATTTGGTATTACAACTATGTTATTGTCAAAGTCCTGGATCTTTGTACTGCGGATCCCTATTTCAACAACATCACCAACCTGTGCATCCGCATACCTTATACGATCGCCGATTCTGAAAGGACGATCAATCATTATGATAAAACCGGAAATCATATTTGAAATTGTTTCCTGTGCAGCAAGTGCAATTGCAAGTGAACCAACCCCAAGAGAAACTACAAACGCGCTTATATCCACATTGAACTTTGCCAGAACAATAACGATTCCAAGTGCGAATAAAAGAACATTTGATACCTTTTTTAAAAGCGGGAACAGACTTCCGCTTAAATTCTTATTCTCAACTGCATTTATTTTCTCAGCGTACCAATCAAATGCCAGATTTATTACTTTAAATAAAATTTTAAGCAGTATAAAAATAAAAACCATAAACAATATTGTCTCAACTACAAGAAGAATTGTGCTTAAGAAGGGATATATTTCTATTAACGGTTTACTGACAAGTTTTGATTCGGAAGTGATTCCTTTTTTAAAAAATTCAAGTGAAAGAAAAATGCCGCCTATAAATGCTAACTTATAAACACCCGAACCTGAAATTTCCAGCAGCCTATCATCCAAAGTTGTTTCAGTTTTTGAAACGAAAGGTTTAATAATTTTCTTAAGAAGAAATCCGAGCAGTTTAGATAGTATATAAGCCAGTAATATTGTGAGTATAATTAATACCAGCCGGTACAATAATTCATCCTGAAGTAAATCACGAAGGAACTCCGAGATAAAATTCATATGGTTACCTTTCTTGAGCCGGGTTTAACCAGCGGAATTCTATTTTCTTTACAAAGAGGGCAATCATCGGGAGGATATGAGATGACTTCAACTTTAAGTGTGCTTTTCTGCGGATATCCAAAATTAACTTTGCCGTTACTTCTGTCCACAATAAATCCAACACCGACTATTTCTGCACCGAATGATTTTACAATTTCAATTACTTCAAATACTGATCCGCCTGTAGTAACAACATCCTCACAGATTAAAACTTTTTCCTCTTTATCTAATGTAAATCCTCTTCTCAGAGTCATAACTTTCTCTTCCCTCTCGGTAAATACTGATCTTTTACCAAGCTGACGAGCTACTTCATTGCCGACAATTATTCCGCCCATAGCAGGAGCAATAACTGTATCGATTTCATAATTCCGGAAATACTCTGCAATGTTTGAACATATTTGTTCTGTGTGTTTTGGAAACTGCAGCACTTTTGCACACTGAAAATATTTATTGCTGTGTCTGCCGGAGGTTAACAGGAAATGTCCTGTTAATAATGCTTCCGTTTTGGTGAAGATGTCAAGCACTTCGTTATCACTTAAACTCATTAAATCCTCTGCAATTAAAATGGTGAGGTGTCATTTGTTAAATACTCACTAAATTCTTGCTTCAATTTTTTCTGCAAGCTGAAAATCTTTTTCCGTAACTCCGCCTTCACTGTGAGTTGAGATTGTTACTTTCACTTTATTCCAGCTATGAATTAATATGTCGGGATGATGATTTATTTTCTCAGCCTCAAGACCTACGGAAGTAACAAAAGCAATCGCTTCAACAAAATCTTTGAACAAAAATTCTTTTTCAATTTGATTATTCAAATAATCCCAATTGTTCAACTCCTTAAGATGATTCTCAATTGAATCTTTGTTAAGTAAACTCATATAAACTCCTTTTTTTATGGGTAAGACGGTCCAAATTTAAACAACAAAAAACCCGATTCAAATTGAACCGGGTTTTGAATACGTAGCTCAAGACTCCAGTCTTGAGCGATATAAAGAAATGTAAATCGCTAAACAGTGCAAATATTAATTAGAACATACAGTTTAACTTTATCGCTTCACAGTTCCGGAGAACTGTGCTACGGATTCTAAGCTTCAGTTGTTCCTGATTTTTCAACTTCGTTTGAAGTTGTACTTAAATCTGCTTCATCTATAAAAACAAGTTCTTCAGGATTAGAACCATGCTTAACCACTATTGTAGTTTTTTCTTTAAATGAGCCCTTAAGAATTTCTTCTGCTAGAGGATCTTCCACGTAACGTTGTATTGCTCTGCGTAATGGTCTTGCACCATACTTTGGATCGAATCCTTTTTCAACAAGAAATTCTTTTGCAGATAAATCAAGTATCAGTTTCATTTTATGTTCTTTAATATTATTAAGAACATCTCTTATCTCAATTTCGATGATCTGCATTATATCTTCTTTTTCTAGATTTCTGAAAACTATAGCTTCATCAATCCTGTTCAGGAATTCCGGGTTGAAAAGTTTTTTCATTGCATCTTCAACGGTATCCTTCAGATTAGCGTACTTACCTTTTGAATCTTCTCCGCCGAAACCGAAAGTGGAAATGTTTTTAATATCTCTTGTTCCGATGTTGGATGTCATAATGATAATTGTATTCTTGAAATCAACCTTACGTCCAAGACTATCTGTCAACTGTCCGTCATCAAGTACTTGCAGCAGAATGCTGAATATATCCGGATGAGCTTTTTCAATTTCATCAAACAAAACAACGGAATATGGTTTTCTTCTTACTTTTTCTGTTAACTGTCCGCCTTCTTCATAACCGACATATCCCGGAGGTGCGCCGACAAGTCTGGAGAGCGAGAATTTCTCCATATACTCACTCATATCAATTCTTATAAGCGAATCTTCAGTATCGAATAAATACTTTGCAAGAGATTTACATAACTCGGTTTTTCCTACACCTGTGGGTCCAAGAAAAATAAAACTTCCTATAGGTCTGTTTGGATTTTTTAATCCTGCTCTTGTCCGGCGGATAGCTTTAGTAAGTTTAAGTACTGCTTCATCCTGTCCGACTATAGTTTGCTTCAGTGCATCTTCCATCTTCAATAATTTTTCAGATTCGGTTTGGGCAATGCGATTAACAGGGATACCTGTCATCATAGCAACAACAGTTGCCACATCATCTTCAGTAACCTCGTGAACTATATCTTTTGTTTTTGCATCCCACTCGCGTTTAGCAATTTCAAGATCGGATTGAAGGTTACGTTCTTTATCTCTTAATCTTGCAGCTTCTTCATAATCCTGCTGTTTAACCACACGTGCTTTTTCTTTTCTTACATTCTCTATATCTTCTTCAAGTTCAAGAACTTCCTGGGGAACTTCAAAGTTACCCATATGAACTCTTGAACCGGCTTCATCAATAACATCAATAGCTTTATCAGGCAAATGTCTGTCCGTGATATACCGGTTGCTCAGCTTGACTGCGGATTCGATTGCGTCTTCCGAATAATGAACACGGTGATGTTCTTCGTATTTGAATTTAATATTTTCAAGTATCTGAAGTGTTTCATCGTAAGTAGGCGGATCAACCATAACTTTCTGGAATCTTCTGTCAAGTGCACCGTCTGTCTCAATATATTTTCTATATTCATCTAGAGTTGTTGCACCGATACATTGAATATCACCGCGCGAAAGAGCAGGTTTAAACATATTTGATGCATCCAGAGAACCTGAAGCTCCGCCTGCACCAACTATGGTATGCAGTTCATCAATAAAGAGAATGACATCGGAAGCTTTTTCAAGCTCGTTCATTAACGCTTTCATTCTTTCTTCAAACTGACCGCGGTATTTTGTTCCGGCGACTAAACCTGCGAGATCGAGTGTCACAACTCTTTTATCCTGCAAAGTTCTGGGAACTTTTTTCTGAACTATCCTTAATGCAAGTCCTTCAGCAATAGCGGTTTTACCAACACCGGGTTCGCCGATAAGAACAGGATTATTCTTTTTTCTACGGCTTAATATCTGGGCTACACGTTCAATTTCTTTTTCACGTCCAACAACCGGATCAAGTTTTTCCTCGTTAGCAAGTTTTGTAAGATCTCTTCCAAAATTATCCAGAACCGGAGTTTTGGTTTTATCTGTTCTTTTATCTGCAGCCGGAGGTCTCGGCGCATTCGGATCTTTAGGATTCTTGCTTGTTAACAACGCATTCAATTCGTTTCTTGCAGCATCATATGTAACATTAAACTGGTGAAGTATTTGAGTTGCTATGTTATCTTCGTCTCTTAACAGAGAAAGCAGAAGATGTTCTGTACCAATAACATCTGCTTTATAAATTTTAGATTCAATTTGTGTAATTTTTAAAACTTTTTCAGCCTGTTTTGTAAGCGGAATATTTCCAATGGTTAATGTGCCGCCTGAAGTTCTTACGGTATCTTCAATGGCTTTTTTCAATTTCATCATATCACAATCAAGCGTACGCAAAATTCTTACAGCTATGCCCTGTCCCTCGCGTATAATGCCAAGCAGTAAATGCTCTGTTCCGATATAATCATGCCCGAGACGAAGAGCTTCTTCCCTGCTTAACCTGATCACGTCCTGTAATCTGTCAGAAAAATTTCCGTCCATTTTCATCCTTTATTCATTTATTAGTTGTTGCTAAACTCATTTAGCTTTTTTTCGTTTCACACTGCTTAAATATATACTAACCTGATCAGCCAATCAAGACAGCGGGAATTCTGATCTTTCATCCGGATTTCTGTAAACCAATTAAAATAGCCAACAATGGTGCCACTATAAAAAACCCAATTATGAATATTTTTGAAGTTCTTTAATTCAATTTTTCCCGATATAGTCAGATTCTCTATCATTATGACTGATATTAGTTTATGTTTGTAATAAATTTTGACAAATATTCATACTGATCAATGCGTTGAGTATTTAATTTCAGGCAAAATTTCTTTAGAATTACATATAAAATTTTTCACTTATTAATGGAGATTGTTAATGGAAGCCATAACAGGATTATCCTTAGTTATTATTATTGCCATTGTACTATTCCTCATCGTGTTTCTTTACTTTGTACCGATAGGATTATTTATTACAGCTTATTTTTCAGGAGTTAAAGTAAAAATATTCCGAGACCTGGTTGGTATGCGTCTTAGAAAAGTTCCACCGGTAGTTATTGTCAGAAGCATGATTACAGCAACCAAAGCAGGACTAACAATTGATCAGCAGAACCTTGAAGCACATTACCTAGCAGGCGGAAATGTTTTAAAAGTAATTAACGCATTGGTATCTGCAGACAAAGCAAACATTAATTTAACTTTTGAACGTGCAACTGCAATTGATCTTGCCGGAAGAGATGTTCTTGAAGCTGTTAAGATGTCAGTATTACCAAAAGTTATTGAAACACCTTTGGTTGCAGCAGTTGCTAAAGATGGTATTCAGTTGAAAGCAATTGCAAGAATTACCGTTCGTGCAAACATTGAAAGATTGGTCGGTGGTGCCGGCGAAGCAACTATTCTTGCCAGAGTTGGTGAAGGGATAGTTTCCACAATCGGTTCGGCTGAAACACATAAACAGGTTCTTGAAAATCCGGATTCAATTTCTAAAAGTGTGCTTTCAAAAGGATTGGATTCCGGAACTGCATTTGAAATTCTTTCAATTGATATTGCTGATGTGGATATAGGTCAGAACATTGGTGCAATTCTTCAAACAGACCAGGCGGAAGCTGATCTTAAAGTTGCCCGTGCAAAAGCTGAAGAAAGAAGAGCTGCCGCTGTTGCCCTTGAACAGGAAATGACCGCTGAAGTTGCCAGACAGCGTGCAAGAGTTGTTGAAGCTGAAGCCGAAGTTCCGAAAGCTATGGCAGATGCTTTCAGAAGCGGAAGACTTGGCGTGTTTGATTATTATAATATGAAAAATATTCAGGCTGATACTGAAATGCGCGACTCAATAGCAAAACCTGAAGATAAGAAGAAAGGTCAGGATGGATAATTTTTTTGAAATACTTATCTATCTTTTTATTATTGTTTCATTTTTAAGTTCCATATTCAAAAAGAAGAAACAGGCTCCGCAGAAACCAAAACAGGATATTCCGCAGCAGCGTGAAGAACCGGATATCAGCTTTTCCCCCTCACAGGAAATGGAATCGGTTTCGGTAAAATCTTCTACAACTGATGATTATGATATTCTTAAAGAATTAGAACAGTTTTTCAAAGTCGGTGATCCTCAGCAAAAACCTGCGCCGACACCACAGCCAATTATTCCTCCCATAAGGGTTGAACAGAAGAAAAAAACTGTTGAAGATTCATGGCGTACCAAAACCGATTCTGAACACAAATATGAAGATGTATGGGAAAAGAGAACCAGAGATGTTGCTAAAAGAAAAAATGAGGTTGATTCATTAACTTCAAGGCAGGCAGCTAAATTTGAAGAGATGCTTAAAGAAACCAAAGGCTATTCAACAGAGTTTCAGAGAAATATTTACAAGCAGTTGAGACATCCGTCTACTTTGAAAGAATATATTATTATTTCAGAAATAATTGGAAAGCCTAAAGCTCTTAAGCACAGATGAATCAGAAAAAATATGTTCTGAAAAGATTCAAACAAGCGGGACTTACAGAAAAAATTGATGAGTCCCGCTTTTCTATTAATTACCGCGAAGAATTAAATACCTCACAATTTGAAGCCGCAACTGCTGCCGATGGAGCTTATCTTATTATAGCCGGAGCAGGAACGGGAAAAACCCGAACCCTGGTTTTCCGTGTTGCAAGATTAATTGAATCCCGAAATAAACCCGATTCAATTGTTCTTCTTACATTCACGCGTAAAGCTGCAAATGAAATGATGAACCGCGCTTCTCAACTGCTGGATGACAGGTGTTCAAAGATTCGCGGAGGTACATTTCATTCATTTGCTAATCTCACGCTAAGAAGATATGCAAAGGTTATCGGAATTGATTCGTCATTCACAATTCTTGATCAGGGTGATAGTGAAGATGTTGTTAACCTTATCCGTTCGAACGATGCCTTCATTACAAAAGAACGAAGATTCCCGAATAAAAAGACTTTGTACAAAGTTTACAGCTTAAGTGTGAACACAGGAATTAAAGTTGAAGATTTAATTGAAAGAGATTATCCGCATTTCATTCCTCTACTGGACAAAATACTTGATATCCATAAAATTTTTACAGAGTATAAACGTAGAAATAATCTTCTGGATTATGATGACCTTCTCGTTCGATTCAGAGAATTTTTATTTGAAGGCGGTCCTTCAGCAAATTCATTCCGCAGTAATATAAATTATGTTATGGTTGATGAATATCAGGACACAAATAAACTTCAGGCTGATGTTGTGAAGGGATTGACTCAGCATAACAATAACATTATGGTTGTGGGTGATGACTCGCAGGCAATCTATTCATTCCGCGGTGCTGATTTTAAAAACATAATTGAATTTCCGAAACTTTTTCCTAATGTTCAAATAATCAAGCTGGAAGAAAATTACCGAAGTGTTCAGTCCGTTCTTGATTTTGCTAACCGTATTAACGATGCTGCAATAGAAAAGTATAAGAAAAATTTATTTACACGAAGAGGAACGGGCGAGCTTCCGGTTATTATAGCTGCAGCTAATGACAACCTGCAGTCAAAATTTATTGTTGAGAAAATTTTAGATCTGAGAGAGGAAGGTGTTTCTCTAAAAGATATTGCAGTGTTGTTCCGTTCATCCTTCTTTTCATTTGATCTTGAAATTGAACTTGCACATGCGAACATTCCATTTCAAAAGTTTGGAGGAATGAAGTTTGTGGAAACTGCACATATAAAAGATGTTATGGCTTTCCTTAGAATTGCCGTCAATCCAAAAGATGTAGTGAGTTGGTACCGTGTATTATTAATGCACGAAGGTATTGGACCGAAAACCGCACAAAAAATTCTTGATGATCTTGCTCTTGGAAGATTAACAATTTCCAAAGAACCTGATGAGCATAAAGAATTTAAGTACCGGGAGAAACTGGGTCCGCTTTTTTATCTGCTCTATAGGTTGCATAAGAAAAACAAAACCCCTGCTGAACTTGTTCAGATGATATATGATTACTACTACAAATTATTCAAGATGATTTACGATGACTACAACAAACGGAACAAAGATTTGGATATATTCTTAAACATAGTTGAAAATTATAAATCACTTGATACTCTTTTATCTGATATGGCAATAGAACCAATAATAGAAAGTGTTGTTGATATTGAAGGTACTGATAAAGAAGAGGAGTATGTTACACTCTCGACAATACATTCTGCAAAAGGATTAGAATGGCATACAGTTTTTATTATTCATTGTATTGAAGGTTACTTTCCTTCTTCAAGGTCAGCAGAAAGTATAGAACAGCTTGAAGAAGAAAGAAGATTAATGTACGTAGCATCAACAAGAGCAAAGAATTATTTATTTGTTACCTACCCGATGAATCTATATGACAGAGAAGCGGGAATGACATTATCAAAACCTTCCAGGTTCATTTCAGAAATTTCATCCGACCTTGCACAAGGCTGGCTTCTGGATGACACAATGTAGGGAACGGACTCCCTGCCTTTGCCGGCAGGCAGGCCGTCCGTTCCTGCTCTCTATATCTTTTGCTTATACAAGGCTTCCACGAATTCATACAAAGTTTGCACAAGCTCATACGATTTATAGAACCTCATACAAGATTTGCGTAAGCTCATACAAGCTTTACACAGGCTCGTACAAGGTTTACTTAAGCTAATAATGTGTTTGATGTCATAAGAACAAGGTTTTCTTTCCAGAAAATGATTTTTTTTTGAACAATTGTATCTTAAATTTTTGCAGTATTTTGTGTGCAGGAGGTCAAAGAAATTTCAGGTTAAGCAAGATTATTAACTGAATTTAGATAGCCGAATAAATAAAGGGAATAAAAATTTCAGTACTTGTCCATGAAAAACTAGCAGAATAAAAAAGGCGAGCCGTAATGACTCGCCTATATATTTCTTAACTCCCCCTTAGGTGGACCTGCCTACCGCAGGCAGGTTTAGGGAGCTCTACTTCATCAACAGCATTTTCTTAACAGACTTATAACTGCCTGCTTCAATTGAGTAGAAGTAAACACCTGATGCAAATCTGCCTGCATCAAAGTTAACTTCGTATCTTCCTGCTTTCTGATTACTGTTAACCAGATTTGCAACCTTCTCGCCAAGAAGATTATAAACTGCAAGATTAACAAAACCATCCTGAGGAATAGAATACTTAATCATTGTTGATGGATTGAACGGATTCGGATAGTTCTGCTCAAGATCAAAAACCAATGGAGGCTTAACTTCAACATTTACTTCTTCCGAGTATGCAAATGTTCCGTCATAATCCACTTGTTTCAGTCTGTATGTGAAGGACCCTACTCCAACTTTTTTATCAACAAAGGAATATGTTCTTACTTCGGTTGTCGTACCAAATCCAGGAATGAATCCTACTTTTTCAAAACTACCTGAACCGGATTTTCTTTCAATGTCAAATCCGCTGTTATTCACTTCTGTTGCTGTTGTCCAGTTCAATTGAACCTGGTTATCAATTACAGATGCTGTAAATGATGTAAGTTCAACCGGAACAACAAGATCTTTCATAAGTTGTTCTAATGCATTTTCTATAAGATCTTCTGCTACATCAACGGGAGAAATTTGAGTAACAGCAAACGGGAAGAATATATTCCTGATTTTGGTAGTATCACCATCAGGATAATGTACAATTATTCCGGCGTTTGCTGCTGTACCGCCTGTCCAGTTAGCATATCTTACAACTCCGGGTTTCTGCAGCAAGGTCACTTCGTCTCTAGCACCCCATCCGCTTGCTCCTCCGTTAACAACTGTAATTGCAGATGGAATAGTATTCGGATCAGTGAACAATGGATGAGTTGGATCGGTTACATTAAGACTGGCGCCGGTACGATCCGAAACCCATGCACTGTCATTAAGTACTTCTCTTCTGAAAGGAGGATCAAGATCTATTGTTGTACCTGATTTTCGGAATGCATATCCTACTTCACCGCCTTCTGCTAATGTTTTACCTCCTGCTAAAGTAAAATTAGTTATCGCAGTTCTTACTGCTGCATTACTAAGTAAAGATGACTCTTTAACTCCCGCAGAAATAACTATTACATCATAGTCTTCAAAGATTAATGGATCTACTGTTCCGAAATTCTGCTGATCAGCAGTAAATCCCGCAGTGTTCAAAGTGTTTGTAATCAGATCTGCAGAAGCACCAAGAGGTGTTAGAAGATCAGCCTGACCACCTTTCTCATCGGATGTTCTTGATGCTAAAGTTGCATCATCATCTAATACCAGCACTAATCCGCGGGTATCAATTATGTTAAATGTATGATATCCCGTGGAAGGATCATAAGCTGTATTGCTTTGACTTGAGTTATCAGTTGCTTTGATTCTATACTCAACCACATCACCAATAGCTACGGTTAATCCCGGGAACATACCTTCGTATGTATTTCCTGTTGATAGTGACATCGGGAAGGTTGAAATTGAACCGCCGTTTACTCTTATCTCACCCTCAACGGTAGCAACTCCTATATTATCTGTAACCTGTGCGGAAATTCCAACAGGCCATCTTATCAATGCAACATTTCCCTGCGGGTTGTGTGTAATTGATGGAGGAATTATATCAGTTGCTGCTTCAAATGAATGATAGCTTACAGGTGCACCCGGAGGTGAAGTTGAAAAGACTTCCGCAGAATCTTCAGCAAAGATAAAATAATTATAAGTTGATGGTAAACCGTTACCCGGTATGCTGGCAGTATAATCGTTACCGCTTACAAAGTTCATGGAAAGTGTATCAGTAAGCATGCCCGCTCCGCGTCCCCAGATAACTTTTATTCTATCCGGGTTCATTGGATTCGGTGAATTTATGCTTGCATTAATAACGTAAGGTCCTGTCATATCCTCCGTATTTTCAAGCGGTGTATGAGTAATTCCCGGTCCATAAACCACTTCCGCAATCCAGCCCTGGTAATTTCCGGTTCTGTCGTCTGCCCAATACGGGTATGCCCTGTTATCCAGCGAAGCTATACCAATATAATCTCCCTGGTATCCGCCTGCCAAACCTGATATTGGTTTAGGTCTGAAGTTAGCATCGCTAACCCTGAAGTTTTCAAAAGTAGTTCCGCCGTCAACAGATGTTGCCATGTAGACGCCCGTACTGTCATTTGGAATTTCTCTGCTGTCATAAAAAACTACATTTAATCTTCCTGTTGTTTGATCAACATTACACCATGGATAATACTGATCTTTACCATTATTCAAAGGATCATCATTCACTCTTACCGGAGCAGACCATGTAGTTCCTCCGTCTGTGGATTTTATCATAACAATATCCGGGTCATTTCCTGCTGGTGTTACTCCTCTTTGCGGCCATGTAATATAGATGTAGCCATTGTAAGGTCCGCCGGATCTGTCAACGGACATAGATGGAAATGAAGCAACTCTTATGCTTGTTGGTTTAAGATTTCCTCTTATTCCAAAATTTACTGCACTGTATATTCTTGTTTTTGTCCATGTATCGCCGCCATCTGTGGATTTAGCAAATGCAATTGCATCTTCTCCACCGGGCCATGCATCATAAATTGCAAAGGCTGCATATACTTCACCGTTTGGTCCGGTATTAATATTCACACCCTGTGCATGACTTCCGGGGCTCAAAGTACTGCTAAGATTAACGGAAGCCGACCATGTCTGACCAAAATTAGTGGAATACCTTGAAACAACATGGTTATTATGTGTTCCGCCAAAATCTGTCCACATAGCATAAACTCTATTCACATATGGACTGCCAGGTGTTTTATCAACATATAAGTGATTTTTATCTGCAAGTGAACCGGGATTTGGAGCTACGGTATGCGTAGTCCAGTCAACTCCGCTATTAGTTGAAACTGAAACACCCTGACCTCCGCTGCCAGATATATAGCCGATATAAAATCTACCATCGACACCTATAACTGCTGCAGGGTCACCGCTGTTACGAGGAAAATATGGCACCGGATCATTTGCACCTAACCATGGGTTGGTGGCTCCGCCGTCCAGCGTCCAATATACACCTGTGCCATAAATAGTTGAGTATGGCCAGTTAGTAGCATTCACCGAAGCAAATAATATACTGCTGTTAAGCGGATGTATATCTATACTTGTTTCAGACTGTGTTGAATTTGTACCAGGGAAAGGTCTGTAATTAGGATTCACCGTTACTTCTGTATTCTCTAATCCAAAATATCTGGGAACCTGTCGGGGTTCTATATAAGTATAGTTTGGATCAAAAAATTCATTAGTGGCATTCGGATCGATACTGAAAAATCTCGACCATATCCTTTCATCCGTATTTGTTTCATTCTGTGCAAATAAAACAACCGAACATAAGCTTGTTATTATTACTAATAACATCATTTGGAGCATTCTGTTCATCTATTCTCCTTAGTAAGTTTATAAGGTAAAGTATGTTAATTAAATATTTATATCGTTTGCGAATTGAGATTATTATACTCAAGGATTATACATTTTGTATGCGCGGATTTCTTGGGAAAAGATTCCGGTATAAGTAATTTGACATGGCAATTAAATATATTATGCAATTTTAAGTTGTGTTCAGACAAATTAACTTATCAAAAATAATAAATTATATTAATAAGCCAAGTAAATTCTAAATTATTTTTTATCTAAACTCATCAGCAATATGCTAATACTAATAATTATCGTGTTATTTCTGATAATCTACATTATCACAGTAATAATTTTTAACAGGGGATTAAATAAAGCGTTTAATTCTTACTCTCCCGAAGCAGATAATCTGAAAATAAGTGTTGTTGTTGCAGCTAAAAATGAAGAACGTAATATTGAAAATCTGATACGGTCATTTGAAAATCAGGAATACCCTCAAGATTTTTTTGAGTTGATTATTGTTGATGATAATTCCAAAGATGCCACGCTTGCTAAAGCAAAATCGTTGGCTTCGGATAAAAATAATATCAGGGTTTTTTCAGTTAACAATCCGAACAGTCCGCCTAAAAAAGGTGCATTATCTATAGGTATTGAAAACTCACATCATGATTTCATTATGGTTACTGATGCTGATTGTACTCCCCTGCCGGGATGGATCAAATCATTTGCCGGTAAATTCAGAGATGGTTATGATTTTCTATTCGGACTTGCACCTTTCAATCAGAGAAACAATTCAGATATTAATTCAGTAATTTGTTTCGAAAATCTCCGGTCATCACTTCTTACTTTTGCTGCTGCTGGTATTGGGATGCCCTTTTCTGCTTCGGCAAGGAGTTTTGGGTTTAAGAAAGAATCATTTAATAAAATTCAGGGTTATAAGAATACTCTTCATGTTACCGGCGGCGATGATGATCTATTAATTCAGGAAGCATTAAAAAATGACATGTCCATAGGTACCGTTACAAGCCTTAAAGCTTTTGTATATTCTGATCCCCCATTTACATTTAAAGAGTACAGGGCACAAAAAAAACGTCATACCAAAACATCTCACAGTTATCTGTTGAAGAATAAAATTTTTGTCGCGTACTGGCACACATTAAATATTATTTTTCTTTCGTCAATACTGTTTGTACCATTTTCAGCTTTCTTTGTACTCCCCTTCATTCTTAAATTGATTACAGATTTTGTGATCATCAAAAAACGTCAAAGTGAATTAGCATACAGGTTTGATACTTATGAAATTCTTATCCTTCAGTTTATTTATGAATTATTAATTGTATTCCACTTCATAAATTCCTTTACCGGAACAAGTAAATGGAAATAACCAGTTCGGTATCCCTGCCAGATAAAAATCATCCCAATTATAAACGATGGAAAAAAGGACGTGAACTTGCAGTTGAAAGAGGAAAATTTGCGTCAGCAATAATAAATAAATTCACGGCAACCTCAGGTTTAAGCATTCTGGACCTGGGTTCGGGTGAAGGAGGTACTTCTTCTGTATTTTCTGAAAATAATTTTGTTGTAAGCGCCGACTACAGCATAATTCGTCTTACCCGGCAGCATCAAACATTTAAAGACTCAAAATTTAAGAGAGTTAACTGTAACGGGAACAACCTTCCGTTCGCAGATGGTTCATTCAATCTTATAATTCTGCAGGATGTAATCGAACATATCGAAGATACAAATTCCTTTCTTAACGAAGTTTACAGAGTACTAAAATATAACGGCATAATTTATATCAGTACACCGAACAGATTTTCGGTCCTTAATATTTTATCCGATCCTCACTGGGGCTTACCGCTGCTTGCATTGCTGAGCAGGTCGGGAATTAGAAGGTACTATTTAAAACATTTTAGAAAATCCGAGGTGAACAGGGTTGATCTTGCTCAATTGTATTCCTTAAGACAGTTATATAATCTTCTTAACAGCAAGTTTGATATTCAGATCAATACAAAGTATTCTGTTCATGAATTACTTAAAGGAAACAATGGTATTGTCTGGAGTGATTTCCATCTAGAATTAATTAAAGCTATTAATTTTTTCAGGTTAAGTAAAATGCTTCTGCTGATTGCAAATGACAGGCGGGGTTTCATTAATAATTATTTCACTCCAACTTTTTATCTTCTTCTTAAACGAAAATGATTAATATCAATTTTTTTATCAGGTTTGAAATCAAAACCATTTCATATATTTTTGATATGAAAGGATTTACTTAATGGATTATAATTACCTGTCGGATAAAGCTGTTGAAGCCAAACAACTTGCACTGGCTGCATATTCCAATTTCAGAGTAGGTGCAGCTTTACTTACTAATGATGATAAAATTTTTCTTGGCTGTAATATTGAAACAAGTTCTTACAGCCTTACAATTTGCGCGGAAAGAACAGCAGTTTTTAAAGCAGTTTCAGAAGGTGAAAGAAAATTTAAAGCTATTGCTATTGCCAGTGACGCAGAAAATTTTATTTCTCCTTGCGGAGCCTGCCGACAGGTATTGAGTGATCTATGTGGTGATATTGATGTTATTATGCTTAACTCAAAAGGGGAACAGAAAATTGAAAAATTATCTGCCCTGCTGCCATTCGCTTTTAGTGATGATGATTTAAAATAAGTTCAGTTCCGGAAAGTCTTTTTAAACGGAGATTTAGTATATGGCAGGTAAATATTATAATTCAATCACTCAATCATTTAGTCATACAATAATTGAAACTTTATATTCTATCCGCAATAATTAAAATAAACATTAATAATAATATGAAATACATGCCGGAAAATTTATGAACGAACTTGCACCTCACTCAATGCCCAAAGATATCGGCTGGATCGAAGTGATAGCCGGTTGTATGTTTAGTGGAAAAACCGAAGAGCTGATCAGGCGGTTGCGCAGAGCACAAATAGCAAAACAAAAAGTAAAAGTGTTTAAACCCAAAATTGATACGAGGTACTCCGAAAGTTCCATTGTATCACACAGCGAACAATCTTTACCATCTGTTATAGTTGAAGATGTACGAGAAATAATTCATCTTTCTAAGGATGCTCAGGTTATTGGTATAGATGAAGCACAATTCTTTTCAAATGATTTAATGCATGTTTGCAATGCACTTGCTTCCAACGGGAAACGTGTAATAGTTGCTGGACTTGACCAGGATTACCGCGGTATACCATTTGAGCCTATGCCACAATTGCTTGCAATAGCAGAGTATATCACAAAGACTCTTGCTATATGCATGAACTGCGGAAACCCGGCAGATAAAACCCAACGGAAAATAGTTGCGGCGGAAAGAGTTGTTGTAGGAGCTTCGGAAATATATGAAGCACGCTGCCGGAAATGTCACTATATTCCGGAAGAAAGATAGAGCTGAATAATGGATATCAACTCTGTATTCCGTGGAATTTTAGGGATAATTCTACTTATTGGTATTTCATTCCTTATTTCAAACAACAAGAAAAAAATTAATTGGCGGCTGGTTCTTTCCGGATTAAGTCTGCAGTTAGTATTTGCTATACTTATTCTTAAAGGGGAAAACATGCGAAGTTTCTTCGCTCCCCTAGCATGGCCTAAAGATTTTTTTGCTTCAATAAGTTATGTGTTCGTACTGATTCTTAATTTCACCACAGAAGGCGCTCAATTTGTGTTCGGTGATCTTGCTCTTCCTCCCGGTACAGAAAACAGCATTGGTTTCTTTTTTGCTTTCCAGGTACTTCCAACTATAATTTTCTTCGCAAGTCTTATGTCTGTATTATATTATCTTGGAGTAATGCAGCGGATTGTTCAGGGAATGGCATGGGTAATGGCTAAAGTAATGGGCACAAGTGGTGCAGAATCATTATCCTGTACTGCAAACATATTTGTTGGTCAGACAGAAGCCCCGCTGATGATAAAACCATATATAAAAGAAATGACAAGAAGTGAAGTGCTTACAATTATGGTGGGCGGAATGGCAACTATAGCCGGCGGTGTTATGGCAGCTTATATTCAGATACTGGGAAGTGCTTATGCTGTCTCTCATGGAGTGCCTCTTATTGAAGCACAGCAAATATTTGCAACGCAGCTTCTTGGTGCAAGTGTCATGGCTGCGCCTGCTGCAATGGTTATAGCAAAAATTTTAATTCCCGAAACAAGTGAGCCAAAAACAAAAGGATCTGTTAAAGTTGAAGTTGAAAAAAATGCTTCCAATATAATTGAATCTGCAGCCAACGGTGCGGGGGATGGTCTTAAGCTTGCATTAAATGTTGGTGCTATGTTAATTGCATTCATTGCTCTGATAGCGATGATAAATTATTTATTGAATGAACTTGGTTTAATTCTGGGTGTAAATGAGTCTCTTTCTCAAAATTTTGGAAGTCCGCTTAGTTTCCAATTAATTATAGGATTTGTGCTGCAGGGAGTTGCTATCGGAATAGGTGTACCTTGGGAAGATGCCCTTAACTTTGGAAGTTTACTTGGTACCAAGATAGTCCTAAATGAATTCGTTGCTTATTCTGATATGGGCAAACTTGTTGAGGCAGGCAGACTGGTAAACGAAAAAACTATTTTAATGGCAACGTATGCTTTATGCGGTTTTGCAAATTTCAGTTCTATTGCAATACAGATTGGAGGGCTTGGACCAATCGCACCAAATAAAAAATCTGAAATAGCCCAGCTCGGACTCAAAGCAGTTACAGGTGGAGTAATAACAACCTTACTAACAGCAACTTTAGCAGGATTATTATTTTCGTAGATGATTGATTTAAATTTCAAATACAAAAACCTAATTAGTGATATAAAAAACTTTTCCCCTTTCAATCCGGAAATCGCAATTATTCTTGGCAGCGGTCTTGGTGATTTTGAAAGTAAAATTGAAATTGTAAAAGAACTTAAGACTACTTCAATTGAAGGTTATCCAGCCTCTACTGTTGAAGGACATATCGGCAAAATTATCTGGGGAATGCTTGAAGATAAAAAGTTATTACTATTCAGCGGAAGAATTCATTTATATGAAGGCTATCATATATCCGAATGTATTCTGCCTGCTTTCATTTCATTCAAACTCGGATGCCGGAAACTTCTGCTTACAAATGCAGCAGGAGGAATAAGTAGTTTCCTCAAGCCGGGTGACCTTATGCTGAATACTTCATTTAACGGAATACAAATTAAAAAGGAGCTAACATTATTACTCGGCTTATCAAATGAAGAAAAGAAAAATTCTTTCTTAAATTTTCCCTCTGAAGAACTTTGCAACAGTATCCGCAAAGCTGCTGACGAAATTAACATACAGTTAAAAGAAGGAGTTTACTGGTTTACAAAAGGTCCAACGTATGAAACTCCTGCAGAAATAAAATACATTTCAAAGTTTGGAGGAGATGCGGTTGGTATGTCAACTGTTCACGAAGCGGTCTTTGCAGCAAGTCTGGGTATGAAAATCGCTTCAATTTCCTGTATAACTAATTATGCTTCGGGAATATCAGACAAAAAACTTTCGCACGATGAAGTAACAGTAACTGCACAAAAAGTAAAAGAAAAATTTGCCTCACTGGTCAAGAGATTCGTTTTACTTCAGTAGAAGCGGTTTAAGGAAATTATGAACATGCACCTCTTTCTGATTAGCATTAACCTCAAAATTCAAACATACTTTTATTAGCTAGATCATAAACCCTGATTTTTATTGACTTTCTATGCCCGAACCTGTAAGTTTGGCAGTTAATTAAAAATTTTTAACTTATTCAGAAATATAAAGTTAAGGTATGAAAGAATTCAGATTTCGCTTTATTTTAATACTTGCAGCAATAGCGCTTTGTATCTACCTTCTTTATCCTACCTACCAGGATTATCAGAACAATAAGGAAATTAACTCCGTTCTGGATCAAAAAAGAGAAGAATTAAAAGCAGACAATCCGGACTTTACAAGGATACAAATTGACCGTGCGGTTAGAATAATAGAAGATAGTATAAAACAGGCTGATCCATCAATTATGGCAGCCAGGATGAAAAGAATCAAACTTGGTCTTGATCTTCAGGGTGGAATGCGGGTTGTACTTGAAGTTAATACCGGGAAACTTCTTGAGAAATTAGCCAACAATCCTGATCAGGTTTTTCAATCTGTTCTTGCCGAAGCGCAAATGGAATCCGACAGAACCGATGAATCAATCGTGGAGGTTATGGGTAGAAAATTCAACGAACGCGGAATCAGATTAAGCAGATATTTTGGATCTATCCGTATGGAAGATTCTGAAATCCTGGAACAGTTAGAGGATGATGCAACTGATGCGGTTGCCCGCGCAATGGAAATCATCCGAAACAGAGTTGATCAGTACGGAGTTTCCGAGCCTTCCATTCAAAGACAGGGAAGCAGACGAATTATTGTTGAACTTCCGGGTGTTGCCCGTGAAGAAGAGGCAAAACAATTAATCCAGGGAACTGCATTACTTGAATTCAGGCTGGTAAAAGATCCGGAATTCACGATTCCAATACTTGAAAGCATTGACCGTGTTCTTGCTGCAAGGTTAACCGGTACTGAAAAAGATACTTTATTACCGGAACAGGCAGAAACTGATACTACCGCTTTGGCAGATGATACAACAACTGCAGCCGATACCACACAGGAGCAATTAACTGAAGAGGAATTCCGTAAACAGCATCCTTTCTTCTCTGTTGCACTACTAGATCAGCAAGGAAGATATGCAGATCTTTATGTTAGTGAAGAAAACAGAAGCCTGGTCAATAATTGGCTGAGTCTTCCGGAAGTTCAAAGAGTAATTCCGGATAATGTTGAATTTGTTTATTCGGCAAAACCAATTGGCACCCAGGAAGGAAGAGGCGTTTATGTTTTACATCTTGTAAATAAAGCACCTGAGCTGACGGGCGGAGTAATTACCGATGCACGTGCTGAAATTGATCCGAACACATCCGCATGGATGGTTACTATGGGTATGAGTTCCGAAGGCGCTACTGACTGGGCAAGAATTACCGGCGCTAATGTCAACAAAAGAATTGCAATTATGTTAGATGGTGTTGTTTTCTCGGCACCAAACGTAAGAAACAGAATTACAGGCGGAAGATCACAAATTGAAGGTATGGCAGGTCAGGAAGAAGCGAAACTTTTAGAGATAGTTCTTAAAGCCGGTGCACTTCCAGCCCCTGTTGATGTTATTGAAGAAAGAGTAGTTGGTCCTTCACTTGGACAGGATTCTGTCTCTTCCGGGTTCAACTCTGCTTTAATAGGATTTTTCCTTGTTGCTGTCTTTATGATTTTCTATTATAGAAAAGCAGGAACAGTAGCTGCCGGCGTGCTGGTTTTTACAGTATTATTTATACTTGGTGTGCTTGCTGGTTTCAGCGCTACGCTTACGTTACCCGGTATTGCTGGAATCATTCTTACAATAGGAATGGCAGTTGACGCCAATGTACTTATTTTTGAAAGAATCAGGGAAGAACTGGCAACCGGTAAAACCGTTAAGGCTTCGGTTGACAGCGGATATGAAAAAGCTTTATCCGCTATTATAGATTCAAACATTACTACTTTTTTCACAGGAATTATTCTCTACCAGTTTGGTACCGGACCGGTGCAAGGTTTTGCTTTAACTCTTATGATAGGTATAGCATCCACACTGTTCAGTGCTCTTGTTGTATCAAGACTGGTTTTTGATTATATGGCAGCAAAAGGAATGAAAATAACCGTAGGTTAATTAATTAAAGTTTCAGGAGTTAAAACTTAAATGCGAATATTCGAAAAATTAAATTATGATTTTTTAGGGAAGAGAAAACTCTTCTATTATTTCTCGGCGGCTTTATTTTTAGTCGGGTTACTAAATGTTGCCTTCAGGGGATTAAATTTTGGAATCGATTTTAAAGGCGGCTCTGAAATCGTTCTTCAGTTTGAGCAAACCATTGATATAGGTACTGTCAGATCGCATATCGAAAATATTGGCTTGGGCAATGTAGAAGTAAAAACTTTCGGTGGTGAAACAGGTGTATTAGTAAGAACTGAATTACAGCAGATACCCGCCGATGTTTATCCCGGCGTAATTCAGAATATTAACAAAGAAATATCGGAAACAGCACCGGGTGTTGAATACACTGTTGTTGATTCATCCTCAACATCAATAACCTATTCTTTTCCCAATCCAGACACTACAAATTATATTGTTGATAGACTGTATACTGCAGGTCTTCAGGTTTCCCGGGTTTCAGAGGAACCGGATAATTTACAGATGATTGTTGGTCTTGGAATTGCCGATTGGATAAAAGAGAATCTTAGGGAAAAAATGAAAGACAATCCTTTCAGGGTTTTAAAAGAAGACAGGGTGGGACCTAAAATTGGAGATGAACTTAAACGTGATGCATTAATTGCTGTGATCTTTTCGATGATTGCAATACTTATTTACCTAGGTTTCAGGTTTAAATTTGTTTTTGCTGTCGGCGCAGTTGCAGCCCTTTTTCATGATGTTCTGATAACTGTCGGGTTATATTCTGTTTTATACGGAGTTATTCCCGGTCTTAATCTGGAAATCGATCTTACAGTAGTTGCCGCATTTTTAACCTTGGTTGGTTATTCAATTAACGATACAGTGGTTGTTTTTGACAGAGTTAGAGAAAATATGAAAATCCATAAGACAATGGATTTACAGGAAGTTATTAATAAAAGTATCAATCAGACAATGAGCAGAACAATAATTACCGGTATTACAACATTAATAACTATAACCATCCTGATGCTTATCGGCGGAGATGTGTTAAGAGCATTTGCGTTTACTTTATTCTTCGGAATTATAATCGGAACTTACTCATCAATTTTTGTTGCCAGCGCTTTCGTACTTGAGTACGCAACCAAAACTAAAAAGAAGGTTCAATTTACCTAAAATTAAATTTTAAATTAATTTTATAAAGCCGGTGAAATATTCACCGGCTTTTTTTATGAAAAATTTTTTAGCAATATAAAAACAAATTATTCCTTTTTTATCAATACCAGGCAATTCCCTACAGCTCTTTCTCCACTTTCATCGGACGGGCTATTAACTACTTTATCATTTATTATCATTGCTGTTGATCCACCGCCGTCAAGATTCAATCCATGGTAAATACCTTCGTCTATCATTAACGCGGCAAATTCTAAGAGACTCATTCCCCTGCTGATCTCCTGCCGTCCATCTACAGTAATCAAATAAATTGTTAAACTGTCTTCAGAGAATCCAATTCCGGTTCTTGGATGCCTGCTCTCCGAAAAACGAGGGATAACACCTTCAGTCGCCGGATTCATTTTTATCACGTTCATTCCATCCTTTACAATCTGAGGCCAGCCCCCGGTAAGCGATCGAATACCCGGAAAATGCGGATTCAGCGTGAGTAGTAATTTTACAGTATCACCGGAAGATAATTCTCTCTCAAAGTAATGAGCGTATTTGTTATTGGCAGAAAGTATGAATCCGCTATCAGGAATTTGTACATTACCTCCTCTTTGAAAGTCATTTCCAATTAGGCAGAACAAAGTATCAGTATTTTTATCCATCGGAATCACCATTGTCTCTGTGATCACCCAATCATTTTGAGCAATAGGAGTTTGTTCACCCTGAAAAGAATTATACAGTGTTATTGAATTACTGTCCGATTTAGAATTTATTCTTCTGATTTCTTCAATGCTGCCATCGGGTAAAATTAAATTTCCGGTAAAAACAAACTGCTCAATAAATAACTTGTTATCATATGTAACTGCAAGTTGTGAGTTTACAAATTCATTATAGGGTGAGTCTGTAAACTTAACTGCTTTTACAAACTTCCCTTCCGAAATCATATTGTTTACTACCTCTCCGTCCGTTTCGAAGAAATCTGCATTGAGTGCTGCAATTACGTTGTAACCGGAATCCGACAGAATTTTTGTCATTCCGCTCGTTGTTTCTCTTGCACCAAGTAAATTATTTGCTTTAACAGACCTGATGATATAATCATTTGAAGACATATCAATTTTAAGAATATCAATTGAAAGAGTATCGGTTAAGTTGATGATCTTTTTATGGATGACACCCGGTGTTATAATTTGCTCTGCAGTATTTATTTGTGCCGATGATACTGCAGAAAAGCAGAGCAGAAAAGTTATAAAAAGTTTTTTCATACAAACCTGTAATTAAATTCCAGCTAAATCTATATT
>JAWOIK010000136.1:0-6379 GCA_046484705.1 Ignavibacteriaceae bacterium
GGATTTCGCTTGACAAGTTCTACATCACCATAATAAGATTGAGTTGAAATGTACTTACTGTTAAGAAGGTGTGAATAGACCGGATTGGCTTCATTATCGGTAGAAACCGTATTCTTCAGATAGAACGGGTTTGTTGAAATATTTACAGGTTTAATATGTGCCCATTCGAAGGTTTGTGAATTCAGCATTAAAGAGCAAAATAATACAAATGATAGTAGGATTTTTATCATAATCATCTTTTCTCTGATTTTTGGAAATGATAGCTCAAACGAATAGTGCAGTAAAACATTTAAACGTGACACTGAAGAAGGATTTTCTCTAAAAAGGCCTAAAAACTGACCGAATGAAGAAGCATCAGGTAAATAAGCTGAATTGGAATTTTACAGCACATCTGCCATTTTATTTCTCAAAGCAGCATCAGGAAATTTTCCATATCCTGAAAGCATGTTGTCAACGAGATGTTTTGGATTTGAGGTACCGGGAATAACGCAAGTAACTGCCTCGTGTGAAAGAATGAATTTAAGAAAAAACTGACCCCAGCTATTGATATCATATTCTTTGACCCATTCAGGCAAAGCTTTTCCACGCACCTTACTAAAAAGATTTCCACCGCCGAAAGGTCTGTTTATCAGCACGGCAGCACCAAGATCTTTTGCTGCCGGTAATAATCTTTTTTCCGCAGCACGCACATCTATTGAATAATTGAATTGAACAAAATCCGGTTTTTCATTTTTCATTATTTTTTCAAGGTCATCATAGGCGGATTCTGTGTAATGTGTAATTCCAATATAGCGGATCTTCCCGCTCTCTTTCAAATCACGTAAAGTTTTCAAATGTGTCTTCCAGTCAACAAGATTATGGATTTGCATAAGATCCATTTTTTCTCTTTTCATTTTTTTGAAAGAATCATTCATCTGTCTTATACCACTGTCTTTTCCTGAAGTCCATACTTTAGTTGCAAAGAAAAAATGTTCCTGCATATTAAGTTCTGATGTAAGATCACCAACTACTTCTTCTGATGTGCCGTACATAGGTGAAGAATCGATAACAGTGCCGCCTTTTTCTTTCATTAATTTTAATACTTCTTTAAGTGTGTTTCGTTCATTACTGGAAGAACCAACATCAAAAGTCTGCCACGTCCCAAGTCCAACAGCAGGTAATGATTCCCCGGTCGATGGAATTTTACTTAATTGCATATTCTCCTTAATAAATTTTTCTAAAGTAAATCCGTTTGTTAATAAACCTGCACCGGATACCGCAAGCAGTTTCATCATATTCCTTCTTGAAATCATTTCGCATTACCTTTTTAAAATCATTTAACAATTCTGTTTATTTCAAGCTGCGGAGAATTTTTTAAAGTCTGGTAAACAACACAATAACGCGTAGTAAGATTTAGCAGTGTATTAAGTTGTTCTTCATTAGCATCGGTTTCAAGTTCAAAAATAATTCGAATATTCTGAAACCCTACAGGTACCTCTTTGGAGACGCCCAGAGTGCCTCTGAAATCAATATCACCTTCGGTTTTAACAACACCTTCTTTTATTTCCACACCTATTGCAGCGGCAACTGCATTCATAGTAACACCCGCACAGGCAGCAAGTGCTTCAAGAAGCATATCACCCGAGCAGATGTTCAAGCCGGTTCCGCCGGTTGCAGGATGAAGTCCGGCATCAACAAGAGCTTTTCCTGTTTTAACATTGCAGGTAATACTTTCACCAAGTTTACCTTCTGCACTTAATGTTATGAAAGCTTTTTCCGGGTTAGATCTATATTTCTCTTTTAACGGAGCCTGAATTGATCTTAATTGTTCAGATTCCATAAATCACCTTTAGTATTTTATTGTTATAATGAACGCGTAAGTTGCCAAAAGATAACTCAATTATTTATTTCTTTCAAATAAATGTAAAGCGGAATCTCCTGAATTTGAGGTTTCAATGATTATGATGTTTTTGCAGTTTAGAAATTTAGGGGGATAAAAAAGGCAGACCAAAGGAATATTCGGTCCGCCTTTTAAGAAGGATTACTCATAGTGGTTATATTTTCATTACAATCTTGTTAAATATTCTGTGCCGTTCAGTTTATGATATGTGTAGTACAGGTTTCTGCAAACGCTGGCTACTCTTTCATTATCATCAAACCGTGCAACACCATTCAACCGGTAAATGCCAATACTGTTGCCAAGCTGATATAAAGCCACTGCAGCAGCAATTCTTTCTTCCTCGGTTTTTCCCTCATCAAGCATTTTAAGCAGAGGTATCATTGCCTTGGATGCATCGTCACTTTGCAAGTATGCTCCATTGATCAAATCGTACATGACCAGTGCAGCGCTGGTTTGAAGCCCGCTGTTATCTGATTTTATACCCTCTGTAAGGTTGTCTACTATTGCGGATTTTTTTTCTACAGGTATTCCGCCTTCCTGCGCTGAAATTGCTGGTGCTAATAAAAGCACAGCCACTAATAATAGTGTTTTCATTTTTGCTCCTTTTTTAAAATAAATAATTTAATTACCGTTGAAAAAATATTTTAATTCCTAGAGCAGCGCATGATAATAATGAAGGATGGATATATATTTTTAAGAACGGAAATAATTGATAGAGCAATGAGATGCTTGTAGCATGCATCATAGTCCATCAAGTCAGAAGCAAAATGGATTGAAATAATTCTTTATGGTTCAACCTAATAAAAATGTTAACTGCATCACTTTAAATTGAACTTAACTTGATGTTAGTTCAGGCAATGGTTATTTAAAGAACAGCACAAGACACTAAGCGAAAAAATATTTTTAATAAAAAAAGAAAAGTGCAGATACTTATGATAGATCGCAAAGCTAAAATAGAACTGTATGCCGACAAACTTAAAGAATGGGATAGCAAACTTCAGAAAGCTGAAATGAAAATGAATGATGTTAAGGATGATATGAAAAGCGGCGCAGCTAAGCAAATAGAAAGTCTCAGGAATAAGCTTAAAGATGCCAGGAGAAAACTAAATAACAATGGTAAAGATTCCGGAAACTCTTGGAGTGATATAGAAAAAGGGATCGAGGAAAACTGGAAAAAAATTGAAACATCTGTCAAAAATGTTTTCTCAAAAACCGGATAACATTAATTTACTCAATTCCATTAAAGAAGGCAGCTGAACAGGCTGCCTTTTGTATAAACTTTTTGGTTGAAAGTAAATTAACAGTGACACAATTTTGGTTGTGACAGTGCTAATAATAAAACTTCTAAGCCTGGTTAAGATCTGCAGGAGGAATAACTGGCGGAACCATAATATACTCCGGCTCTTTATAAATCTTCCAGAATATCACGGCACCGGCAATAAACAACAGAATCGTAAACCAGTAACCAAACTGGTAATCGAGAGTAATAATATACTGACCGCCAAGATCAACGTCGCCGTCCATATTTATTTTCAATAGTATCATGAAAAGAAAACCCAGTAAAGAGAGAACAGAATTCGTTATTGCAGTTACTTTCTTTTTAATAAAACTCAAACCCAGTCCGGCTAAGGCTGTAAGAAAAGCAAGTATAGCCATTGGCTGGGAATTAACCTTTTCATCCTTTTTAACATCCTGTTCCTGCATTCCATCGAATAAGCCATTGCCCGGATTAACATCGGCACCGGTGATAAGCTGAAAACCCGTTAACGACATTATGGTTTGTCCGCTGCAGGAAAGATTAACAAACGGTAGAAAGAAACAGAAGATGATGAGTCCGAATAATGCAGGTGAGAGCGTTTTAACAGTATCCATTATTACCTCATAAGGTTTGTGGTAAAAAAAAGGATTATTCTTTTGAGGAAATTAACTTGTGCTTATTTCAGATCCAATAGAAGCATTAAAATTATATATAAGATTGGCCTTATCTTAATAATATCATCTTCCGGGTTGAAGTAAAGTCTCCTGCTTCCAGGTTGTAATAATATACCCCGCTTGTAATTCCATCACCTGCAGAAAATTCAACTTCATAACTTCCTGCAGGTTTAAATTCATCCACTAAAGTTGCTACTACTTTTCCCAATGAATCATACACTTTTAAAGTGTGTTGACTGCTGAATGGCGACTGCCAGCTGATGACTGTTGCCGGATTGAACGGGTTCGGATAGTTCTGATGCAGCTCATAGCCCGCAGGCGATTTTACTTCATCATATACAGATGTTAAAAGAGTTGTATCCTCCACTACATTGATGATTTCATTAACATCCAAATCAGTGTAAACCTGTTTAATGCCGGATGGCCAGTTTATTATCATCGAATCAATAACAGCTGCATCGCCCAGACCAAAATGGATCTGGAGATTCTGCCCGCAATATCCATTCTGACCGGCAACTCTTCTGGTCTGCCATAGCTGTGTACCGGATATATCTGCTTTCAGTTTTACAATTGCACCAATTGCAGATCTGTTTGAGATTATGCCTTCCAGGTTCATTAGCAGCCAGTTATTCGTTCCGCCGGAATTTTTATAAAGAGCGTTGTTTTCATTTGCACCAAAACATTTAGCAATAAACAGATCGAGGTAACCATCCTTATCATAATCACCGAAAGCACAGCCGTAGGACCAGCCTGAATCAGCAGCGAAAGTTGTTGTATCTTTTGTAAATGTACCGTCACCATTATTCAGATAGAAAAAGTTTATTTTCTTTGTGCCGGAAAAAGCATTTGTAACAAAAAGATCAAGGTCGCCATCATTATCGACATCTCCCAAGCAGCTTCCGAATGAATTACCTGCATCATTTACAACCGGATCATTATTAACGTCTGTAAAAGTTTCATCGCCATTATTAATAAGAAGCTGGTTTTGTTGATTTTGATAATTAGCTATAAAAAGATCGAAGTGTCCATCATTGTTAACATCCTCCCAATTGCTGCTGGCTGAATTGCCTCCGAAGTTCAATAATGAAGGTATCTGAAATTGTGAGAATGTGTCTTCCCCATCATTCCTGTATAAATTCTGATTCTGGTTGTTCTCATTCACAACAAAAAGATCAACAAGTCCGTCATTATTTATATCAATCCAGTCTGCATTGCGTGAATAGAATGCATCTGTTACCGGTGCGCCGTTTGTTATTTTAGTAAAAGATCCGTCGCCGTTATTTTTATAAAGAAAATTTCTTCTTGTTCCTTCGCTGTTGCACACATAAAGATCAAGAAAACCGTCGTTATTATAATCACCCCAGGTTCCTGTTTCAGAGTATCCCTGGTCTGCTGCCGGAACAGAAGCTGAAAGAAGTGTGAATGTTCCGTCGCCATTGTTTTTGTAAAGAAGATTATCCTGATTATACCAATTGGCAACAAAAAGATCTGTATGCCCATCATTATCAAAATCGCCCCATGAACTTCCGTCCGATGAACGGTTATCCGAAGTAATTGCTATTCCGGTTTCCTTAGTAAAACTGCCATCACCGTTGTTCCTGTATAGAAAATTATTTTGTCCGCCCGAAGGACCATTAGTAACGAACAGATCAAGCCAGCCGTCATTATCATAGTCCACCCAATTTACTGCACGCGAATCCCCGCCGTCATTAACGTGTGCGCCTTCTGTAACCTTTACAAATTGCTGTGAATGAATAGTAATGGTAAACAGTAAACAAAGTGTATAAATAATTTTTGACTGCATATCTGTATTCCTTTTTTATTGCAACATAACAGGTTAATGCGGATGAGTAAACCATAATATGACGAATGGTACTCCAGATATGATAGGTTGTTAATCTTCAAAGTGAACTGTATTTACAAATCATTTTTTTAATACGGGAGAATCAATAATAGATCCGGAGTGTCTATCAAACTGCCCGACAATAAAAATTATTTTTTTATCAATCAGTCTTTACAAAATTTAAAATTATTAGTATTGTTGAATTACAAGATCATTTGATTGGCTGTAACTCATCCAAAAAAATACATACTCCTGTTGTACTTTAAAATTTATACAGTAACTACGGCAATTAACATATTTATTAAATGTCCAAGAGCTAAAAAATAAATGAAACAATTAAGCATGAAAGCAAAACGAATTATTTATTTACTGATTGTTATTGTAATGATAATTTCTGTTTACGGATTTATACAATTTTATTTGCAAAAATTTCGAATGGAGGAACACATTATGGAAAAAGTTATTTCGAATGACGGCACTGAAATCAGCTATGTCAAAAAAGGAAATGGACATGCGTTAATCCTTGTACATGGCACAACTGCCGATCATACAAGATGGCTTCCGATATTTCCCTACTTTGAAAATCATTTTACTTTATATGCAATGGACAGGCGCGGAAGAGGAGGAAGCGGTGATTCCCCTGTTTACAGTATTATGAAAGAAGCTGAAGACATTGCCGCAGTTGCTGAGTCTGTTGAAGGTCCCGTATTCTTGCTGGGACATTC
>JAWOIK010000248.1:0-5265 GCA_046484705.1 Ignavibacteriaceae bacterium
TAACGAATGCCTGGAAATTTGCAATGAACGCTGTGGGAATGAATCTGAAGAAAGGATCAGGCGAAGATGATGCATTGGTGAACATACCAACAGAGTATGGATTAGATAATAATTTCCCAAATCCGTTTAATCCGGGTACAACCATTAACTACCAATTGCCTGAGAAAAATCATGTTACTCTTAAGGTCTATGATATACTGGGAAATCTTGTGACGACTCTTGTCGATCGTGAGTTGGAAGCAGGCTACCATAGCATAGACTGGAATGCAGGTGAACTTGCCAGCGGTGTTTATATATACAGAATCAGCAGTGGTACTTTTGTGTCTGCTAAAAAAATGATTCTGATGAAGTAAATTTGACTGACAGCCCTTAATTGTAAATTAAATTAAGGGCTGTTATTATTAAACCGGCTGTTTTTAAAATTATTATTTAAGTACAAAAAAATTGATTTGATTGTAAACATTTTTTCCGGATTCTACCCATGCGAAGACTGATTTTTTATAGTTATGTTTTTGTTCTGTTATTTATTTCTCAAGTCTTTTCACAGAGCGATTATTCATTCAATCATCTGACAGTTGAAAACGGACTCTCTCAAAGTGCAGTTACCTGCATCTTCCAGGATAAAAACGGATTTATGTGGTTCGGTACCCAGGATGGGTTAAACCGGTATGACGGTTATAATTTTAAAATTTTTAAAAACATTTCATCCGACACAACAAGCCTTTCCGATAATTTTATTTTTTCAATTTATGAAGATGAATCTGGTTCGCTTTACATTGAAACACAATCAGGCAAGTTAAATAAATACAATCCTGCATTTGAATCTTTTCAGGTAGTTCAGGGTGAAAGTATAAATTTTCACAACTCTAAAAAAAATTCCGTATTAGCTGTTTATTATGATAAGCCAGATGTGGTCTGGACCGGTGGTCTGAGTAAAGAGACCGGTCTGAAGATGGAAAACAAAACAACCGGCGAAACCAAAGTTTACATGCACGACCCGGATGACAAATTCAGTTTAAGCGACAATAAAGTATACTCGGTTTACAGGGATAGTAAAGGAACATTGTGGGTCGGTACCTTTAATGGATTAAACAGACTCGATGAGAAGACGGGCAATTTTTTTCATTATAAAAATATTCCAGGCGATCCTAATAGTTTAAGTGATAAGTGGGTCTGGCCTGTATTTGAAGATTCAAAAGGGAATCTCTGGGTTGGAACTGTTAAAGGCGGATTAAACAGGTTCAATCCTGAATCGAACTCGTTCACAAATTATAAACATGATCCTGGCAATATTAAAAGCATAAGTGATGACTTTATTTTTTCAATCTATGAAGACAGGAGCGGATTGATTTGGGTCGGAACTAATGCTGATGGTGTGAATTATTTTGATCCTTCATCACGGGTGTTTGAACATTACTTTAACATACCTGAAAATAAGAACAGTCTCAGCGATAATACAGTATTTTCAATGCTTGCAGACAGTAAAGGAAATTACTGGATAGGAACACGGAATGGAGGACTGGATAAATTCAATTACAAGCAGAAAAAGTTTACGAATTATTCGCACGATCCTTCTGACCAGAACAGTCTTATAAATAATTCTGTGCAGGTAATTTATGAAGACAGATCCGGTATTTTATGGATAGGTACTTTCAGCAGCGGAATGAACTCTTTCAATCCCGTAACAGGTAATTTTAAATCATACGTTCATAATCCTAACGACCCGAATTCGATTACAGATAACAGAGTTTATGCCATTACAGAGGATAGCGATGGTGTAATCTGGATAGGCACATACGCCGGCGGGTTAAATCGTTTTGACAGGAATTCTGGAAAGTTTACAAGTTTTATTCACGATGAGAATGATACAGCTTCTATAAGTTCGAATAGTGTCTGGTCTTTTGCTGAAGATGATGATGGTAATCTATGGATCGGAACTTTCGGCGGCGGTGTTAATGTTTTCGATAAATCTGCAAATACATTTAAGCACTTCAGAGCAAATCCTGCAGATCAGGAAAGTCTTGCTGATGATAACATCATAAGAGTGTTCAAGGATAGTAAGGGAAATATGTGGTTCGGAACCACAAAAGGATTATGCCGGTACTTTTTTGATACCGATAATTTTAAAACATATAGTGAAAAAGACGGGCTTTCAAATAATTTTATATATGGAATTCTTGAAGATGAAAAAGGTAATCTCTGGTTAAGTACCAACAACGGAATTTCAAAATTTAACCCGGCAACCGAATTATTCAAAAATTATTATACCGAAGACGGACTGCAGAACAATGAATTCAATCAAAATGCATTTGCAAAAGATTTTAAAACCGGAAATTTATTATTCGGCGGAGTAAATGGCTTCAATGTATTTAATCCTGAACGGTTAACCGGTAATACTTATGTCCCCCCTATAGTTTTCACAAATTACATCCGCTACAATACCGATGATGAAGAAGGCAGACCTATATTTGAAAAAGGTATTTCAGAGGCAGAAGAAATATCTATAACGTATAAAGACAATATAGTTACTCTGGAATTTGCAGCTCTCAGTTATTACAATAATCAGAATAATCAGTACAGGTATATGCTGGAAGGTTTTAATGAAAACTGGATTCAGCTCGGCAGCAATAACAAAGTTACTTTTACAAACTTAACTCCCGGCGATTACATACTTAAAGTAATAGGGTCAAATAATGATGGAGTCTGGAATGAGGAAGGAGCTTCACTAATTGTACATGTTTCACCACCATGGTGGAAAACAAATACAGCATACGGTATGTATTTTATATCAGCTTTTGGATTCCTGTTCGGTCTCAGAAGATATGAAATTAACAGAAGGGAACAGAAAGCCCAGATAAGAGAATCTGCATTAAGAATTAAAGCTACCGAAGCCGAAAAGCGGGCACTGGAAATTGAGAATGAAAGGAAAACAAAAGAACTTGAAGAAGCAAGGCAACTTCAGCTTTCTATGCTTCCTAAAGTAATTCCCGTTCTTTCTAATCTTGAAATAGCCGCATTCATGAGAACTGCAACAGAAGTAGGAGGAGATTATTATGATTTCAGGGTTGAGGAAAACGGAGAGCTATATGTTGCGTTTGGTGATGCAACCGGGCACGGACTTCAGGCAGGTACTATGGTTACTCTTATGAAAGGATTTTTTACCTCCGATTCGTCCAAACTTGGATTAAAAGAGTTTATGAATCACTGCAGTAAAATGATAAAAGAAATTGAGTTAGGCAGGATACTGATGTCATTCAGTTACCTGAAAATTGAAGCTAATAAACTTTTAATGTCCAGTGCAGGAATGCCGCCGGTTTTTTATTACGATAATGATACAAAGCTTGTTGAAGAAATAGTGATCCAGGGAATGCCGCTTGGCGCAATGCGTAATTTCCCATATAAAGTGATTGAGAAGGATATCAAAAGCGGGGATATAATCTTATTACTCTCTGACGGATTACCCGAACAAATGAATTCGAAAGAAGAAATGTTCGACTATGAAAGAGTGAAAAATAATTTCCTGGATTCAGTAAATTATAATCCCGGTGAAATAATTAACCGCCTGGTGGAAGCCGGTGACAAATGGATGAACGGTACGGTTCAGGAGGATGATATAACTTTTACTGTTATTAAAATCAAATAATTCTTATCTAGTTTGTGAATACAGCAGTATATTTATTGAATATTAGAAGTTTGTTGAAATAATTTTTTACTTTCTCTGATTAATAGTGTGATAATTACCGGTAATAGAATTTAATGTAAAAATTTATACAAAAAACATTATATTCACATTGAAACTCTTTCCGGTATTAATTCATTAATATATTTAACTTAACTATGGAAAAAATATAATGGATGAAAATGTAAATCTGGAAATAAAGCTGCCGAAAGTGCCGGATATAGAACTGGTGGCTTTAAAAGCTCTGGACCTTATGGGAGGTTATTTCGGAATACCGGATGATAAAATAGGGGAGGCAAGGATAATTGTTACAGAAGCTGTAATAAATGGTCTGGAACATACCGGTATTGAAAATCCTACTGTTGCAGTAGAATTTGTTATGACAAAAGAAAAACTTATAATTTTAGTATCGGATTCGGGCAAAGGATTTGACCCAGGTGAAATTGAAGAGCCTGAAATTACTCAGAAGGTTACCTCTGAAAATAAAAGAGGATGGGGATTAAAACTTATGAAATCTATGTCAGACGATTTAACGATTGAATCCGGAAACAAAGGAACACGAATATCAATAACAAAGCATTTAATATAAGGGAGAGATAAATGAGCGCTGAATTTAATTTAACATCGGAATTAATTGGTAGTACACTTGTATTAAAAACAGACGGGTATATTAATAATACCGGCGGTGAAAAAGTTGTACAGGAGTTTTCAAAATATCCTGATGTTACCAAACTGGTACTGAATCTTGAAAATTCCAGGGTAGTTAATTCTATTGGAATTTCGCACATTATAGAGATCGTTGAAAAATTAAACCAATCAAATGGAAAGCTGGTTTTCACAAATCTTGATCCGACTATAGAGAAAACTTTTAATATAATGGGCTTGTTTCAGTTTGCTGAAAAAGCCGATACAGTTGAATCAGCTTTAACTGTTTAATTTAAAGAATATTTTTTCTGCTTGTAAAAGCAAGCATAATTATCCATTCTCTTAAACTATTTAATATTTTGGAAAATAATAATCTCGTAGAAAAGTTATCCCTGCAGGTTGAATCGTTTCAGGAAGGATTTGAAGTACTTTCCAAATCGTTCAGCTTTGAATCTATGGTTAAAAATTTCTTGCATCTTATACGCGGAATTTTTCTGGTGTCGAATATAAATGCCTATCACCGTAAACAGCATGATTCCGCGTGGAAAGCTGTTGCCCCCATTGGTGATACTGATCCTGCAGATTTAAATTATCTGAAAGATTTCAATAATCTTCATGTTGAATATTTTTCAGATCAGAAATTTGATGTCCTGGTTGTACTTCCCTTGTCGGATAAATCCTTTATGGCTATTCTGATTGGTCCTAAACTGGATAACAGCGGATTTTCTGACCTTGATAAAATCACATTACAAATTTTACTACAGGTTTTTGACAGTGCACATAAATCGTTCCTTAACCAGAAAAAAGAGAAAGCACTGATATTTGAGTTAAATGAAAAAGTGGTTCAGCTAAATAACCTGATCGATACGGTAATTGAAGTATCGCAGTATGATAAAAGACAGGTAATATATGACCTGGCACTTGAAAGAATAACATCATTA
>JAWOIK010000284.1:0-28035 GCA_046484705.1 Ignavibacteriaceae bacterium
AATAATTTCTTTTGAAGTAAGTCTTGTCATTACCAGAATCAGAACTAAACCAATTACAACGTGAAGACCATGTAATCCTGTCATAACGTAATACAATCCAAAAAATAAAATTTCGCCGGACGGTCTGGCTAATAATTCTTCACCGCCGGGATAAATTCCATGATGAAACTTAGCAGTCCACTCAAAATATTTATTAACCATAAAACCTAAAGCAAGTACAACCGTAATTAGCTGGAAGAAGATTGACAGGCTCTTATTCTTTCTTTGAATAGCTGTTATAGAAAGAGCCATGGTTAAGGAACTTGTCAGCAGAATTACTGTGTTAAAAGTTCCGATAATTGTATTCAGCTCTTTTGCAGCCAGATGGAAAGCATCGGGATTATTAAATCTGTATACGGAATAGAGAATGAACATACCTCCAAATAGTAAAAGCTCAGTAAATAGAAATAACCACATACCCATACGGGAAGCGATGTCATCCCTATGTACGTGTGCGGTTGTCTGTTCGGTAGAACTCACTTTGCCTCCTCAGGTTGTAGTGATATAATTTCATCCTGATTAAATTTATATTGATAAGGTGATTCACTAACTGTTGGAATTTCTTTGAAGTTTTCATGAATTGGCGGAGTATCAGTCTGCCATTCAAGAGTTTCACCACCCCAGAAATTCTTAGCTGAAATTTTCTCACCTTTAAATAGTGAATAAATAAGGTTCCAAAAAAGTAAAATGAAACCTGTAACAACTATCCATGATCCAACAGTGGAAATAAAATGATAGCTTGTAAATTCAGGCAGATAATCATAGTATCTTCTCGGCATTCCCAGCCATCCCATTATAAACATCGGGAAGTATAATGTGTTGAACCCGATGAACATAAACCAGAAAGTGACTTTAGCTAATGTCCGCTTATACATTTTACCGAACATTTTAGGATACCAGTAATGCATTGCAGCAAAAAATCCGAAGCCAGTGCCTCCAAACATTACATAATGGAAGTGTGCAACTATAAATGAAGTATCGTGAACCATTATGTCGATAGTTAAAACGCCCTGCATTACACCTGTTAATCCTCCGATTGTAAACTGGAAGATGAATGCCAGAACATAAAGTAATGGTGTCGAGAGTTCAATTGAACCCTTGTATAAAGTTGCAACCCAGTTAAATACCTTTATCGCACTCGGAATTGCGACAATCATTGTAAGAATAGAAAATACGAACTGACCTGTATCACTCATTCCGGCCGTGAACATATGGTGAGCCCATACCAATGATCCGAATAATGCAATAGCAATACTTGACATCGCAATAAACTTGTAACCAAAAATTGTTCTTCTTGCAAATACCGGGATGATCTCCGATACAACTCCCATTGCCGGAAGAATCATAATATAAACAGCAGGGTGAGAATATATCCAGAACAAATGCTGATAAAGTACAGGGTCGCCTCCTAATGCCGGATCAAATAACCCGACGCCAAAAATTCTTTCAAGACCAACTAGCAGCAAAGTAATACCAATAATTGGGGTAGCAAGAACCTGAATCCATGCGGTAGCATAAAATGACCAAATTGATAGCGGCATTTTAAACCATGACATCCCCGGAGCTCTCATTCTGTGTACTGTTGTTACAAAGTTTAATCCGGTAAGAATTGAGGAGAATCCTAAAATGAACGCAGCAAATAATGCTATCATTACATTGGTACCTGTCCTGACGCTATAAGGAATATAAAACGTCCAACCTGTATCAGCGGGTCCACCCGGAAGAAGTATAGCCAGAATTGCGAGCAATCCTCCGATTACATATAAATACCATGAAAGTAAATTTATTCTGGGGAAAGCAACATCTTTAGCACCAATTAAAATCGGCAGAAAGAAATTTCCGAATACGGCTGGCAAACCGGGAATTACAAAAAGGAAAATCATAATCACACCATGAAGTGTGAAAATGGAATTGTATGTTTGCGGATCCATTATGGTTCTGCCGGGTGCTATGAGTTCAAGCCTCATTAAAAATCCGAATGCAACTCCGGCAATCAGAAATATTGAAAGTGAGATTAAATAAAGTAACCCTATTCGTTTATGATCTGTTGAAAGCAGCCATCCGAGCAGTCCTTTATATTTACCCTCAAACTCTAAATAACTGGGTTCGGTTCCATTCTTTTTAATCGACATTGCTTCACTTGACATAAACAAATACCTTTACTTTTTAGTCACATTCTTTGGTTTTCTTAAAAATATTACTGCAAAAACTGCTACGAGTACTAAGATTCCTGCTCCGAAAATCCGGGTTAAGTTTAGAACATACGTTTTAGCTTCAGGATCATAACTGAAACAAAACTGGAGCACTCTTGCAATCGTAGGTGAAATTCTTCCCTCAGAAGTTTCAAGTACTGCCATTTTAAAATCAAAAGGTGCTATGCCAAATCCTTTACTGTCAGTATAAGCAGGAAACAGGTATCGACAGACTTTGCCATTCGTATCAATGAATATTAAAGCTCCCGAATGAAGGAAATCCTTACCCTGACGTTTAAAATAAAATCCGGCTGCATCAGATACTTTCCTGATCTCAATACTGTCCCCCGTTAAAAATAACCAACTCTCAGGCGGAATTTGCTTGTCTATCAATTGAAAAAAATCATTCTTTTTTGAGAAAGCCAATTCCGGCTTTTCCAACTGATCCATGCTTATATTTATAATATTATAATCGACACCGATAACAAGATCTGTCCGATTAATAACATCGGCTATTTCCATAAGAAGCGGACTGCATATTCCCGGACAATCATAATACACAAATACTAAAATGGTTGGTTTGGACAGAACTTCGCCTAAAATGATTTGATTTCCGTTTTCATCCGAAAACTTTGCATCTAACGGAAGATAATCACCAAGCTTTTCATCAATACCAACTTCAATTTTGCTTTCTGAAGAGAACGATTGAACTGTAATGATGATAAACATCGATAGTATGTAAAAAATTAGTTTCATCATATTTATGACTTATCCAAATACAATTCTATTTAAGTATGAGTAAAGTAATGACCACTCACTGTCTCGCAGATTAAACACTCTGGCGTTAAATCCGTTGTAATTTACATGCCTGGTAATCACATCAATAAATTTTTGTTCACTTACTTTCCAGGAACCTTCCTTTAGAAGAAATGTAATTGATTTATTTAAATCCGTACTTATTGATTTAAGAATTTCAGCGCCCTGTTCATTTCCTGACTCTACTTTCTTAAAAAGCCCGGATACTTTTAACGAAGTTGAGTTACTTTCGCTGATAATAATTTCTTTAGCTGAAGCTATCGGAATCTGTGCAGGTAGCTGCTGCCCGGCAGATAAATTATAGGTTAAATCCAAAGTTTCAAGATCAGCCTCTGAGTCTTCCGGTGCATCGCTGATAAAAGAATCTCTTATATAATGGGCTAAAGAAATTTTTTCTACGGGCAGAAGATAATCGTATGAAATCATAGCTCCTCCGGCAATACCTTCTTCTAACGTGGTATAGATGGCTGAAAGTGTCATTCCATTTTTCCAGTTTTCTTTATCTGTAAAATTCCTGGGAGCAGGATTCAACCCAACAGCAGCAGGACCACCACCAGCACCATTATCACCATGGCATGATGAGCAGTTTGCTTTATAAAGTTTTTCTCCTTCATTTAATAATTCATCAGTTGGGTTTGCAACTTCAAAAATATTTGTGGGCGGAACATCCTTTGCAGGCTGAATACTTAGATCGGAAACTTTAGTTGTATCCGGTAACACAGAAGGTATTTTTTGCCTGGCTATAAAATCCAGATTACTTACGTAATACAAACCCAAAGCAACAATAACAACAAGAACATAAGGATATAATAATCCAAATAATGCACCGGGATTATTTTTTAACTCTTCAATTCTTAGCTTTATATTCTGAATAATATCATTCATAAAATTCTCATAATCAAAATATTATAGATGAAAACCAATTCCTCTTTTTAATTTCGGATCACCAATAGGAATATGATTAACTTTCTTTGCAGTAAAGTTAAACACTAATATTACCACTCCAATTGCAGCAATCGGGAAAACCAGATCTATCCAGCTAAAGATATATCCGGATTTCAATGATTCCATATTCGGCATAACCAGCCAGAACAAATCAAACAGGTGCGCAAATAACAACCATACTGCAATAAACTTAAGCCTCTTTGGGTCCATTTTCGAAGGCTGTGAAAGCAATGCAGCATAAGGAATAACAAAATGAATTACAATCAGCAATATTGAAAAAACTGCCCATGCACCTTCCCATCTTGTTAAAAACCAGAATGTTTCTTCTGGAAGATCAGCGTACCAAATAAGAAGATACTGTGAGAATGCTATATATGCCCAGAAATTTACAAAGGCAAACATCAGTGCACCGAGACTGTAGAGATGATCATTAGTTATCCATGGATTAAAGAACCCTCTCTCCTTCATTAGTACAACTGCAAGTGTTACTGCAGCCAATGCAGCTATCACTGTTCCTGAAAAATAATATACTCCGAATATTGTGGAGAACCAGTGAGGTTCAAGACTCATAAGCCAGTCTATTGCTGCGAAAGTAATACTCAATGCAAATATGGGAATAAAAATTGCGCCAAGTCTGATGTTCTTTGTTGTAAGCTTTTGATCTTTGGATTCGTCCTGCTTCCTGGAGTTTCTTATAAACCCGAAATAAAATAAAACCCATATCCCAATGAATACGAAAGTTCTTATCAGAAAGAAACTAAAATTTAAATACGGTGCTTTTCCTGAAAGTATTTCATCCTCTGCAACAGCATCTGCATGGCTCCAATGAAAAAGCGTATGATTACCTATTAATAAAGGGATGACAAGTATTAATAATACAGGCAGCAGCCCTGCAAAGAATTCAGGTACTCGTCTGAATGGTGTACTCCAATCTGCGCCGGCAACATACTCAAGGGCAATAAGGAATAAACATCCAAGTCCGATACTGAGTATCATCATAAATGAAACTAGATAATTGAACAGCGCTCTTGAATGGTCGACAAAAAATGCTAATGCACCAAGTATTACCCCGATAGCCAGTAAAGTATATCCTAATTTAGATAAGCCGGCAGGAAATTCTTTTTTCTCGAATATAAAATCAGTTTGTGCCATCGCTGCCAGTCTCCTTTTTAGCTAATTCCATATCAGAGTCAGATGCATTTTTAGCTCTCTGCAATACCCTGATATAATTAACAATTGCCCATCTTTCATCCCTTGTTATTTGTGATTCGTAAGAAGGCATAATATTTTGTCCATTGGTTATGATGTGATAAATCATTCCATCGCTGAATTCTCTTCCACGTGTTGAATGAAATGTTGGCGGATTAGGGAACTGTCCTCTCAGTCTGCTGTCACCGTCGCCAAAATCACCGTGACATGGACTGCAAAATGTAAGAAATTTTTTCTTACCAAGCTCAATATTTTCCTTTGTCGGAAGGAATGGGTTTAACAACACTTCTTCAGGTTTATCTAAACCTTTAAATGGATAAGGTATAAATCCCTTTGCAACTGTACCCTCGACAGGTTTTTGCATTCCACGTCCATCACTAAAAATAACACTTGCTTTTTGAGGCGTAAGTTTATCCTGTTCCATCATCCAGTCAAACGGGGTTATATACATTAATTTATTAAGTAAGAAATATGTACCGCCTGAAACAACAATCAGAGAAATTAAGAGGAATAATAAAAACCTGGGTTGAAAAATCGCATAGCCTTCTTCTACAGGATAATGAACAATATCAACTGTAACAGGATTGAGCGATGCAAAAAATTCTGTTACTTTTCTTTCATCAAACATCGGATCTTCGGATTCAATTACAATACCATAATGATCCTTTGAAACTTTCTTCATATAGTTTGTATCATGAAGCGGGTGTCTGTTACTTGGCAAACCGAAAAACATTGCAAGCATTGAAACTACTGTCATAACTGTAGCAAGCAGAACAGTCAGTTCAAATGTAACAGGGATAAAAGCAGGTAAAGCAAAAAATGGTTTTCCTCCAATTACCATAGGATAATCAACAGACATAGTCCAGTACATAAATAGCAGAGCTATTGCCGCACCGGATAATCCAAAAACAAGGGTTACAAATCCCAGTTTTGATGGTCTCAGCTTCATTGCCTTATCCATTCCATGTACCGGGTAAGGAGTATTAACGTCAAATCTAGTATAACCTGTCTCTGAAACTTTTTTAGCTGCTAAAATAATTTCATCAGGAGACTTGAATAATGCAGTAACACCGTAAACATTGTTGTTCTTATTCATGATGTGAACCTCCACGATGAGTCGGCTGCGCACCTTCAGCAACTGCCTTAACTTCAGAAATGGAAACAACAGGCAATGATTTTGTAAATAGTATTACAAGTGTAAAGAACAATCCAAAGCTGCCAAGCAGTATTCCTGCATCGTACAATGTAGGTGTGTAATAAGCCCAGCTTGAAGGAAGGAAATCCCTTGAAAGCGATGTAACAGTAATTACAAATCTTTCGAACCACATACCGACATTTACAAGTATAACAATAACCATCATAACAGGTATTGACCTTCTTAATTTTCTGAACCAGAATAGCTGCGGGAATAACACATTACAACTCACCATTATCCAGTAAGCCCAGGCATAGGGTCCTAGTGCCCGATTAATGAAAACAAATAGTTCGGGTTCTACTCCGCTATACCAGGCAATAAAGAATTCCATTGCGTATGCGTATCCAACCATCATACCTGTAGCAAGTATAACCTTATTCATTTTTTCAAGATGATCTAAGGTAATAATATTTTCCAGATCAAAAATCTTTCTTACAAATACCAGTACTGTTACCACCATGGCAAAACCGGAAAAGATTGCTCCTGCTACAAAGTAAGGCGGAAATATAGTTGTATGCCAGCCGGGCATAATCGAAACAGCAAAATCGAAACTGACAATGGTGTGAACAGAAAGTACCAGTGGTGTTGCAAATCCTGCGAGCAGCATATAAGCTTTTTCATAATGCTGCCAGTGTCGGTTCGAATGTCTCCAGCCTAAACTGAAAATAGAATAGACAGTCTTTTTTATTTTCGAAGTAGTTCTGTCTCTTAATGTTGCAAAATCAGGAATAAGTCCGACATACCAGAAAACAAATGAAACAGTTAGGTATGTAGTTACAGCAAACACGTCCCATACTAAAGGTGACGTGAAATTAACCCAGAGTCCGTGCTGATTCGGATATGGTGTAAGATAACCGGCTAACCAGGGACGCCCGGTATGTATAATAGGAAATATACCTGCACACATAACAGCAAAGATTGTCATTGCTTCTGCAAATCTTGCAATACCTGTACGCCATTTTTGTCTTAGCAGGAATAGAATTGCAGAGATAAGAGTTCCGGCATGACCTATTCCTACCCAAAACACAAAATTGACGATTGGAAATCCCCATCCAACCGGCTGATTATTGCCCCACAAACCGGTTCCGTAATAGAAACTAAACAATAATGCAACGGCACCAATGATCAATGCGGTTCCTGAAATTGAAAGTGCTATATAGAATTTTTTATCCGGTTTTGTATCTAACGGAATTGCAATAAGTTCTTCAATTTCGGCTAAACTCAATCTGCCGGCTAAAGGTGGAATTTCTTTGGAGTAATCAATATGCACTACGCATCCTCCGAATGAATATTTCTAAGTTTTGCAATGTAGGTAACATTAGGTTTAACATTTAGTTCCTCAAGTACATGGTAACCGAGTTCATGATTACGGTGTTTATAAAATTCTTCTTCAGGATTATTTATATCACCAAAACTTATTGCGTTAGTCGGACAGGCATCCTGACAAGCCGTAACTACATCGGATCCTTTTACAGGATTATTATTTTTAATAGCATCCGATTTTGCTTCCGAAATCCTTTGCACACAAAACGTACATTTTTCCATAACACCGCGTGAACGTACCGTAACTTCAGGATTATGCAGCAATGAGAATATTGAGTTCTCCTGGTATCCGTCCCTGAAATGATCTCTGAAATTAAAGAAGTTGAATCTTCGTACTTTATAAGGACAGTTGTTTGAACAGTATCTTGTTCCAACACACCTGTTATAAACCATTTGATTCAGACCATCAGGACTATGAGTGGTGGCTGCAACCGGGCAAACATTTTCACAAGGCGCTTGATCACAATGCTGACAAAGCATTGGCTGAAGACTTACTTCAGGTTCATCTGCAGAACCGGAATAGTAACGGTCTATCCGCATCCACTGCATCTCTCTGCTCTTCAGCACCTGATCTTTCCCAACAACAGGAATATTATTTTCAACATTACATGCTACGACACAGTGAGAGCATCCGGTGCATTTATTAAGATCGATAGCCATACCCCATTTAACGCCTGTATACTCAAATTGTTTATATACACTGTCAAGTTCAGGATGCTGGGCATCCTTTATGAATGAAGGATTTATCAAATACTGATGAACAGTTCCTTCCTGAATGATATGTCTTTTCTTATGCAAATCCTTTACAAGTTCATTATCAAATGCATGATGTTCTTGGCTGGATGCAAGTTTGTATGTATATCCTTTCCTGGTTACTGAAGCACCCGAATAAATCCAGGGTGTAACCCCACCTTTTTTTGATAATAGGACGTTCGCATTAAATCCAACTCCGGTAGCAACGGTACCTGAAAAGATTCTTCCGTAACCAAGTTCTATGGTAATTGTATTGTCGGAATTTCCAGCCTGCATAAAAACAGGAATCTCAATTTTGTTTCCGTTAATATTTATTTCAATTACATCATTATCCTCAACATTCAATGATTTAGCAGTTCTTTCTGAAACTGCTGCATAATTATCCCAGGATATTTTAGAAACAGGGTGCGGTAATTCCTGCAACCAGCCGTTATGAGAATATCTTCCGTCACCAATAAACATATTTTCTTTCAGAATAACAGTATAACCCTCTGCCTGATCATTCATACTCTCAATGGATTGCACATTGAAAGCTGGTAAAAATGCTTTTGATTCAGTTACGAAAGTAATACCATCGTGCAGAGCACCGTGCCAGAATCTTTTAAAATCAATTTTAGCCGGTGTTATCGGGTATATATTCACTTCCCAATTATTCATCAGGTAATTATGGTAAATTTTCTCATTGAATGAATCTGATTTGCCGGATATCCATGTTAATAAAATAGCTTCTTTCTGCCGGGTATTGTGTAACGGATTAATTACCGGCTGCTGCAATGAATATAATCCTGTTCTGGTTTTTGCATCACCCCAGCATTCAAAGTTATGATTAATCGGAAGAACATAATTTCCTGCAAACGTGGTCTCAGATTCTCTTTCAGATAATGCAACAACAACACTTTGGTTCTTTATTGCATCAGCATATCCCAAGTCTAACGGAAGATGATAAACAGGGTTACAATCATAATGAATAACCGCAGCAACTCTGTTGTTATTCATCTTACCGATTAAATCTTCCAGTTCTTCCATATTTGAAAGTGATGAAAGTTTAACCGGTTGTGAGTCCATGTTATAAAGTTTTGTATTTCCCAGGACTTCATTTAAATGATTTACTATCAGATGAATATTTTCGGGCAGATGGTTGCCTGCATAAATAATCGATTGACCTTGACTTGTAAACAAGTCGTTAACAAGATTATATACCTTCTTTTGATTTAAACCATGATTACTGATAAATGCATCAAGCGAATGCCCGGAAGTGTCAACGCCTGCACTGTTAACACCTTTCTTACTTAACTCATTAAGTATACTCAACATAAAATTGATCTGCTCTTCAGGCTTTAGTCTTAACCTGTAATCAGCATTTATACCCGTTAAAGAAAGACTGCTTTCAACTGAATAAAGTCTGTTGAAGTTCTTGTCTATTACATCTCTGCCTTCTGAAAACAATCTGCTGGTTTCAACTGTATTCCCCTCTGTTCCAAGTATATCAGCATCAAGAGTAACAATTATTTTTGCTTCATTCCACTTAATCGATGGAAATAAACCGGAACCATACGATTTTTTCCAGGCAGAATTTCTTATTTCATCATTAAATAATTCGTACGAATAAATTTTTGTAGTCGGATATTTTTTCTTAAAATCCTCAAATACTTTAAAAGCGGTTGGTGATGTGATAGTATTTGTAATTATTGCAATTTCTTTACTCCCAGCTAAACTCAAAGCAGCAATTATATCGTCGTCAATATCTTTCCAGCTAGCAGAACTAAAAATATTATTTCTTTTACGCATTGGTTCTGAGAGTCTTTCCGGGTCGTAAAGATTTAATATACTTGCCTGTCCTTTGGCACAAATTTTACCTTTATTAACAGGATGGTCTGGATTGCCGTCTACCTTAATCGGTCTTCCCTCTCTGGTTTTAATTAATATACCGCAAGAATTTGCACAATCAGTACAGGTAGAAGCATAATAATTGGCTTTTCCTAACGTAATTTCTTCCGGCTTTTCATTGTATGGAATGATTTCTCCCTTATCGCGGTAATCTGTACATGCAGTTCCAGCCAAAGCTGCAGAAGCACCAAGTAATGCAAGAAATTTTCTTCTTGATACCGGAGGAAGTTCATGAAGATTGAAATCATCGGTTACACCTTGTTCAAATTCATGGTGCCTGGCAGCTAAGACCTCTTTATTCTGATATAATTCCTCGAAACTTCTCCAGTAATTTGGATCGGGGTTTTCACTTTTAATTTCGTTATTCAAATCTTTTCTGAAATCGGACATTATTTTCACCTATTTATTCCTGCTGACTGCAGAACGATTAATTTTAACTTTTACCTGATGATCAAATTCCTTTTTTGATATACCCAACAGACTGAATGGTAAAGATTTTATGATCACAAATCCAAAAAAACCAGCAGCTGCTTTTGTAAAAAAATTTTTCCGGTTAATCAATTTTCTGAATGATCTATTCATATAATTTTTACTTCCTTATCTGTGACAGGCTGAACAATAGTCAGGACCAACATTAATCATTTCTTTTAACTCTGGGAGTTTATCATGAGCATTTCTGTGACAGTCGAGGCATGAAGCCATTGTAAATGAATTCATTTGTCCGACTTTTTCCATCTGAGTAATTTCACCATGACAGGCGGTGCAGTCTATACCTTTATTTACATGAACGCTGTGATTAAAGTAGGCGTAATCGGGAACGTTGTGAATACGTTTCCATTTAAGAGGTATTCCCTCCCGGTAGTACTCTGCAAGTTTTATTATTTCGGGCCGGTCTTTTCTCGCAACAGTATGGCAGTTCATACAGGTTGCTACTGAAGGAACCATTGCATGCCTGGATTTTTCCACACCTACATGACAATACTGGCAATCGATCTTCATATCGCCTGCATGAAGTTTATGAGAATAATTCACAGGCTGATCCGGCATGTATCCAACACCATCCCTTTCAGCTCTGGACGCAAAATATGTAAGTGCAAAAGATGTAATTATAACAAAAAGGGTTACTGGTAACCTGTTTCTTAAAATATAATCTAAAAATGATCTCTTCATTATTTCCCTTTTAAGTTAGGGCGTATTTAATGGTTAATAATGACACTTAAACACAATTATTACAGAAATCCTGCTTGTGTTTTTTATTTATAATTTTGTGAAAATATGATGCGTGGTAATAAATCAAAAAAAATAAATTATGAATCGTTTGTAGTTGATAATTACCAATAATTTTGATTTTGAAAGTGTTAATCTATAGAATTCATATTTTAAAACAAATAAAAATCCTTCTTATAAAAACTTGTTTTTTGAGTCGCAGTCAATTATTCACTTCATCAATTATTCTATATAAAATATCTTAGTAATCTGGATACAATAAATGCACTTATTAGAAATAATGTTATGTAAAGTAAAAATATATTAATTGATCTTGAAGTGATTGTGAAATTGGAAAGATATCCGCGCCAGCCGCATTCCTTACACCTGTATATACCATAGTATGTAAACTTCTTTATAATTTTTTCACTGAATACCCTGGCATGTGATTTACGAAGACTGCCGATTTGGCTGCATGACGGACAATGTTTATAAAGCGGATTACTTTTATAAATTACTTTTGTTCTCTGCATTTGTCTATAAGATATTTACATCTTATTCAGAAGTCTGTTATACAAACCGGTATCATTTAACAACTCAACGGCTGCGTTAAACTGACGATCGTGTTTTAATCTTTCCTCAAAACCTTTTTCATAACCGATATACCGGTTTGCCAGCTCAGATCTGATTTCTGTAATAATCTCATAGCTGTGTTTCTGCAAAGCTTTATTTTGACCGGTTTCAAGTTTCTTTGTTAATGTCTTTATATAATCTTTTATATCATTGTAGAGTTCATCTGACTCTAAGTCAGAGATTATTTCAGTCAGCCTCTTTTGAAATGATGAAGTAAAATTATATTCCTTTTCTGCCAGATATTCCTGAAATTTCTGCAACAATACCTCATCATTTAATTTGTCAAAATTCGCCTCTGGATTCTCATAATAATATTTATCTGCGAAGGAAAAAATAAAACCTTTGGCTAAAAACTGCTGAGTGATTTCACCGGAATTTTCCAATTCAACAGTTGTATCTGGTGTTATGCCTCCGGCAGAATAAACGGTTCTTCTGTTATCAGTCTGAAAAGGATCCAACAAAATCGAATCTGCATCAACAATAATTGGGTTATCCTTTGAGTAATCAATCTTCTGAATGCTTCTTCCACTTGGAGTATAATATTTTGCTGTTGTTATTTTTAATGATGTATTATTAGTAAGCGGAATTATAGTTTGTACCAATCCTTTACCGAATGACTGTGTACCGAGAATTATTCCACGGTCATGATCCTGAATGGCACCGGCAACGATTTCAGATGCCGATGCACTTGTTCCGTTTACCAAAATAATAAGTTTCTGATTGCCGGCAACAGGCTGTTCTTTTGAAAAGAAATGTTTAAGGCTTGTCTCCTCCTTACCCTTTGTAGATACTACTAACTGATCTTTCTGAAGAAATTTTTCGCATATATCGATTGCAACATCCAGCAGACCACCAGGGTTACCCCGAAGATCGAGTACAACCGATTCAATTTCTTTTTCGAGCGACAATTTCTTTAAAGCAGTACGAAGTTCATCTCCCGCAGTTCTACTGAAGTTAGAAAGTTTTATATATGCATTATTACTATTCTCAGGGAAAAATTTTGCATAGGTTATGTTCCTCAAAATAATTTCTTCTCTGACAATGCTGAACAGCAGAGTATCCTGAGATTCATTTCTAAGGATTGTAAGATCAACCGTTGTACCGGGCTGACCTTTAACTAAATTTGAAACTTCATCAACATTATCAGCACCGATTGAAATATCATTAGCACGTATAAGTACATCACCTATTCTTATTCCCTGTTTCTGAGCAGAATATCCATCAATTACTTCAACTATTGTAACCTTATCTCCACGTACACCAATAGAAACACCAATTCCGCCATACTTTCCATTAGTCATTAAATCAATATCCTGCTGTTTTCCTTCGTCAACAAAAGTTGTGTATGGGTCTAACGTACTCAACATTCCCTTTATCCCCGCACGCATAAATTCTTTTGGATCTATATCATCTACATAATTATAGGATATTTCTTTATATACTTTTCCTAATAGATCGAGATTCTTGGCAATCTCAAAATAAATATCCGAATTTCCGGCTATGAAACCAGTTAGTAATAATGTATTTGCCGTAATAAAAATTATTAAAAATTTTTTCTTTAGATTTTTCATATTAACTCCGACTTTTCAAACTCAATTATTTCTTTTACAATATCTTTATGAACCAACTCCATATTTCTGTTACCGTCGATCCGTCTGAACCGTTTTTCATTTTTTACCAATTCCAGGTATCCTTCTTTCACGCGGCTGTAAAACTCCCTGTCAGACATCTCGATCCTGTCTAATTCACCTGCCTTAATGCTCCTTCGCTGCTGTATCACATCGATAGGTACATCAATAAAAAAAGTGATATCCGGAATCGTTTCACCAATTGCAATCTTATGTATATTTCTGACAGCTTCAACAGATAAACCTCTACCATATCCCTGGTATGCTGTAGAAGAATCGTGAAACCTGTCAGATAATACAAAATACCCTTCATCAAGGAAGGGACGTATTTTCTCCCGAACTAACTGTGCTCTGCTTGCTGAAAAAAGTAATACTTCTGTTTCCATGTACATCAGATCATTTTTTTTATCTAATAAAATCTCCCGTATCTTTTCAGAAATAAGAGTGCCGCCTGGTTCACGGATTAACTTTACAATTTTATTTTTACTAATTAGATATTCTTCCAGTTTTTTTATTTGAGTAGATTTTCCGCAAAAATCTATTCCTTCAAAAGTTATAAACATATATTATTGTTTCATATATAATTAATTAAACTTTTTAATTACGTACCTTAATCTTTCAGGACGAATTGAAATCAATTCAGCATTCTCGGGCATTTCAACTACTGGCTTTACTGTTCCAAGTGAATCCAGAAGAACATCAGCATATCGCACATATGCCTTTATATCAGATGCATCCATTTTACCGAGAACATTTATTCCGCCTTTAACCAGACATGAAACAGAATTAGGAAGCATAACCACATCGCGGTCCAATGGAATATCAATCACTTCAACTCTTACATCCTCAATATTTTTATCCACAATTCTCTGCACATCCAGAAATAATTCAACTGCAGTAATATTTGTCCGGAATTTGTTGTTACTGAATACTGCTTTAATTTTTATCTGGCTATCCAGCGAAGTCAATTTGACAGGTACAGTACTAAATGAGTTAATTCCTTCCATGATACTTTTAGGTCCGAATACGATAACCGAGTCGGGAGAAACGATAATTTTACTGGCAAGTCCAAATCCCATTTTATAAGTAACATCAATTTCGGGAACTACGGGTAATTTTTTACTGATAATACGTTCGATAAAAAAAGAAATTGTATCCGGTGAAATATCGATAACGGATATGTCTGAAGTTAACCAGGGATTTTCAACAAGATTAGCATTGAGATTTGCAACAATTTTTCCGCTGTCATTACGGGCTGAAATATTAAATACTGATTCGGAACCTAAACCAAGTCCTGTTAATTTCCAGCCGATTCCTTTGATCTTCACAGCAACCTTCTGAGTCAAATCTGTAGCTGGAATATATCCGTATGGCACATCAACTATTTTAACGGGAACAGTATAAGTGGTATAATATTCATCTGTAAGTGTAATAGAAATCCAGAGAATTGAGGAGAACAACAGGGCGATAATTATTATGTTAAGGTTTTTTTTCAATGAAGAATTATTTACAAATTAGTTCCGGGAATATTTTCCGATATAACATTACACAAGATATGAAATCATATGATATCTTTGAAGTAATTTAAAAGTTCACCTCTGTTTGCCTTTGAAATTTCACGACCTTTAATCGGAAAACCATCGAAACTTCTTGCGTACCGTCGCAGTTTATGTACATTAAGTTGTTCAAGTTCTGCAAATGAAAATTCCGTACTATTATTCACCTGCATCATAGAATCTTTGGATTCCTGTTCCTTATAAGTTTTCCCAAGCGCTTCCAGTTTTAACCGCTCTATTGTCGCGTTTTCAGTTATACTTTTTTGCGACAGGATTGGTTTGATATCAGTATTAATCAATACTTCCTTTTTGACCGGCAATGAGTCTTTTTCTTGGGTAACAGTAATTTTTCCGGGTTTATTATTTTTCTGCTTGATTAACATTAAATCATCGTTACTGTATTTCTTGTTTGACAAGATCTTTTTGGATGATTTACTTTTTTCCAAATCTGTCTTCCTGCCAGGCTCAAAAGGTGACTTCTCCGAAATAGCATTACCTGATTTCAGAATTTTAAACAGCTTCTCATCAGGTTTTGTAATTATTTTTGTATTGAAGTATGAAGAAAAATCTGATACTGATAAAGTACTGTCTTCCAATGCATTTTTTACTTCAGAATATTCACCAGAAAAAATAACTGTTACAATTCCTTCTCCTCGTACATCTATTTGTTGCAGGCTTATATTTTTATGATTGAGCATAATATTAGCAGCAGTAAAAGCCACTGTTATAGAACGGGTTTCAATAATACAAACTGAATCTGTCATAAGTCATTTCCCCTTTCTACAATAAATTTTTCAAGATCGTTATGGAGTTCCAAAATTAAATTTGAGCACAAATAACTTCCTGTATGTTGCGCAGATTTTTTACCGGCATTAAGTGCAGCTTCAACGGAGGGAGCATCTCCCCTAATAATAATTGAAGTAATTGATCCTCCCACATTTACTTTTTGTATATCACTTAAATTTGCCGCTTTTAACATTTGATCCGCTGCCTCAATTGCTGAGGCAAGGTTATTAGTTTCCAGGAAACCAACTACTGTTTTTAACATTTTCGTGCTCCGAATGATTTGTTTTTCAATCCGAAAATACGTTTAGATTCGCTAATTATCAACATGCTCCCGAATCATCTGCTCAATGAATCAAGATATTCCTGCAGAATGATCGAAGCGGAGTTCATGTCAACCAGAGTTTTCTCTCTTCTTTTCTTCTTTTTCCCTACTGATTCATTTATGCGCTGCTGTGCCATAATAGAAGTATATGTTTCATCCCACTCAATAACCTCAATTTTAAATTCAGTAAAGAGTCTGTTTTTAAATTTAATAACTTCTGCAGCAATGGTGGTTTTTGATGTTAGTTCGTCAGAAGGGATACCAAGAATTATCCTGCTGATATTTTTTTCTTTTATTACTTCCGACAAACGTTTAAACAAAGTTTTATCGTTACTCAGCGCAAGAAGAGGATAAGCAAAAGTTTGAAGCGGGTCAGTAACAGCAATACCTATCCGTTTTAATCCATAATCAATCCCCATAAATCGGGAAAGTTCAACATCACTCATTAGTTACTTTCAAATCTTTCTACGGTATAAACACCATTCAATTTTTTTATACGTTCAATCAATCTTATCAGGTGTTCTAAGTTCTGAACATATACTGTTACACTTCCTTCAAACATGGAATCCCCCGTAGTGATATTAATTGATTTAATATTTGTGTTCTGGTAAGTTACTATAGAATGTGCAATATCATTCAGAATTCCCGGTCTGTCTTCACCTTTAACAGTTAAACCTGCAACAAACAGACTTTCTTCAGCCTGAGGCCAGTGCACAGATATTAATTTGCTTGAATCTTCCGAAGACAAGTTTATAAGATTTTTACAGGTTTTACGGTGTACTTTTATACCCTCGCCAATAGTTATATATCCGATTACAGGATCACCCGGGATAGGGTTGCAGCATTTAGCATATGAATATTTAAACCCGGATTTTTTTCCATCAACAAGCACTCCACCGATATCGCCACGAGCTATATTAGCAAATTTATCGAACTGCATGTCAGGAAGTTGTTCTTTCTCAACTTTGCTTTTTGATGCAGTCAGAACTTCATCCAGGTTTAAATTATTCTGAGCAATTGATTTGAAAAACTGCCGAGTATTATCAAAGTTAAGATTATGCGCCAGTTTAAGTAAATCACTTTGGTTAAATATCAGTTTTTGTTTTTTAATTCTTCGTTCCCATAAATCCTTACCCTTGGAAATGATATCATCTTCTTCTTTGTTTATCCATCGTCTTATTGCAGCTTTAGCTTTATGAGTCTTTACAAATTTTATCCAGTTCTTATTCGGATGCTGATTTTTTGATGTAATAATTTCAACCTGGTCACCGCTGCTTAGCTGGGTATCAAGTGGAACTATTTTACCATTGATCTTGGCTCCTATACAATGGAAACCAACCTTGCTATGAATTTCAAATGCAAAATCAACCGGTGTAGAACCAACAGGCATCCTTCTTAATTCACCCTTTGGTGTGAATACATAAATTTCATCCTGGTACAGATTTAATTTGAAATTTTCCATCAATTCTTTTTTCTGGTCATCACGGGAAGCATTTTCAAAAATATCCCGTATCCAGTTAACCCAGGTTTCCAGTTCCTTATCGGATGCAGATTTACTTTCTTTATAACGCCAGTGTGCGGCAACTCCCTTTTCGGCTACTTCATGCATTTGCCTTGTTCTTATCTGCACTTCAACAAGCCTTCCGTCAGGACCTACAACCGTTGTATGAATTGACTGATAATTATTTGTCTTTGGAATTGAGATATAATCTTTAAACCTGTCAGGAACAGGAAGATAGAGTTGATTAACAATTCCCAGAGTTGTATAACAATCATTACGGTCTTCAGTATCCAGAATAATTCTTATTGCAAACAAATCATATATCTCTTCAAACGGTTTATTTCTGCGAACCATCTTTCTGTAAACGCTGTATAAATGTTTGGGTCTGCCGCTCAGATCAAAATTAAGTTCATAATCTTTTAGTTTTTTGATTATTGGATCCGAAAACTTTTTAATGTAGGATTCACGCTCTTTACGTTTTGCTTTTATTTTTTTTGCCAGTTCCTCGTAAGCTTCACGGTTCAGGTATTTGAATGAAAGATCTTCAAGCTCCCATTTTACTTTCCCCAATCCAAATCTGTGAGCAAAAGGTGCATATATTTCCAGAGTTTCCTGGGCAATTCTTCTTTGTTTATCCGGACTTACAAATTCAAGAGTACGCATATTATGGAGACGGTCTGCAAACTTGACAAGTATAACGCGTACATCCTTAATCATAGAGAGCAATAGTTTGCGGTAATTTTCTGCCTGGGTGATTTCCTGTCCTCTAAAGATGCCGCTTATTTTTGTAACACCATCAACAATTTCTGCAACTTCTTTACCGAATTCTTTAGCAATCAGTTCTCCTGTAAATTCAGTATCCTCAACAACATCGTGAAGCAGCGTAGCTATAACAGTTGTGTCGTCTAGCGGAAATTCTTCAGCAACAATTCTGGCAACTTCGTACGGATGAGTGAAATACGGTTCTCCTGAAGCACGAAGATCGTGCTTATGTGCTTCTGTACCAAATTCAAACGCTTTTGTGATCAACTTCTCATTTACCTTGGGCAGATTTTTTCTGCTTACTTCAAGAAGATCCTCAAGCATTTTACTATATTTTGAATTATCTGTACTCATTTGAAATCAGGATTTATATAATAGGAAAAATAAATGTTTTATCGGACTTGTTAAAGTAGGCAAAAATGGGCTATCTAAGTGGAGTTTCAGGTAAGTTTTTGTAAAAGGTTTCTGACCCTTTTTAATCTATCCTCAAGTTTATTTTTTTCGAATTTCGTCAGATCATCATTAGCAAGAATTTCTTCGCAAAGTTTTATCGCTTTAGTATTCTCCCTGATCTTACTGTACTGCTGTGCAATTATATGTTTTAGCGTTATTTCGTTTACTCTTGTTCTTATTCCGGTTTGTTTATATGATTCAAGTATTTCGAAATAAGTATCAATAGATTTTTGAATATCCTTTTCCTCGAATGAACGCGCAAGTCCCCACTTAAATATTCTGGAATCCGGATGCTTTTCAACTGCATATTTTGCAAGTGTAAGAGCAGAATCGAATTCTTCCTGATCAATATAAATCCAAATAAGAGAGTGAATTGCAATGTGAGAATTATAACCAGATGATTTAACTGCAAGTTTAAGTTTTTCAATTCCTGACTTTTTATCATCATTAATAAAAGGAAGCCAAGAAATGAAATCTGTTTTACTGCTCTTCCAGTATTCATACGTCCCAATGGCAATCCAGGCTTCATAAAACTCCGGATCAAGTTCAAGACATTCTTCAAAAGCTGAGACCGAACTTAATCCGGTTTTCAATGCAATGAACCAGTTTCCGTTTATTGCCTGGTAATAAGAGGCATAACCTCGTGCGAGTGCATAAAAGTAAACATTCCATTTATCATTCTGATTTCTTTCCAGGATTTTTTCGGCTTGAATGATTGCATTTTCGAGATTTGATTCGATCAATTCTGAATCGAATGGTATTTCAAAATCAAATGAGTACGCAATTTCAGTTGCTGCAAGATAGATTTTTCCAAGGGGAAGTTCCGAATGTATACTATCTAGTTCATTAAAAACTTTTCTTGCATTATCATATTTCTGATCAACAATAAAGTTTATCCCGGTTCTTAATAAGTTGTCAACTTTCTGATCGGGATATACCTGGGCATTAGCAGCACAGGTGAAAATAAACAGCAGAATTGCCGCTATAAAATCAGAACGTACCAAATGTCCTGTCACCTGCATCGCCCAATCCGGGTAGGATATAACCTTTATCATTTAACTGTCTGTCCAATGAAGCACCAAAAATTTTAATATCAGAGTGATTTTCAGAAAGTTTTTTCAACCCTTCCGGTGCAGCAACTAAACAGCAGAAAACAATTTGCGTTGCACCTTTTTTCTTCAAATAATTAATGGCTTCTGATGCGCTTCCGCCGGTAGCAAGCATCGGGTCAAGAAGTATAACAAAAGAATCAGAAATATCTTTCGGTGTTTTATAATAATATTCGATCGGGATTAAAGTGTTTTCATCTCTTTGTAATCCAATATGCCCAACTTTCGCTTCAGGTATAACTTCAATAAATCCGCTAACCATTCCTAAACCTGCTCTTAGGATTGGTATAAGAACTATTTCCTGGTCAACCTTATAACCTTTTGTTTTTTCAAGAGGAGTCTCAACAGAAATTTCTTTCAACTGAAATGAGTTTGCAATTTCAACGGCTAAAATGTTGGAAATCCTTTTAACTGCAGAACGAAAAAATTCCGTACCGGTAGTTTTATCCCTGAGAATTGTCATATCGCGTTTAATCAGCGGGTGATCAATTAAATTAAAATTACTGTTCATAATTATTTTTCTTTAAATGATAGAGTAAAGGGCACGCCGGTAAATCCAAATTTTTTACGAATAGTTTTTTCAAGCCATCTTTTGTAATGATCAGCAATCTGTTTCGGATAATTACTGAAAAAAATAAATACCGGGTAATAATCACCAACCTGTGTTATATACTTTATCTTAACTTCCCTGCCGGTGTGTGTTGCCGGAGGTGGATTTTTTTCGATTTCTTCAAGAAGTACATTGTTAAGTTCATTAGTCGGAATTTTTCTTTTCCTTTCCTTGCCAATTTGTCTGCACAGGTCAATCAATTTAAAGATACGCTGCTTAGTTAAGGCGGAAATAAAAATTACAGGGGCATAATCAATCGAACCCATTTTATCCTGGATATCGATTTCTACCTCCTTTGCTGTATTGGTTTCTTTTTCAACAAGGTCCCATTTATTAACAGCAATCACAAGACCTTTTCTCCATCTTACAACTTCATCAATAATTTTCTGATCCTGGTTTTCCAAACCGGATTTTGCATCTATCATAACCACGGCAACATCACATTCACCAATCGATTTTAATGTCCTGATGTTTGAAAAATACTCAATGCTTTCCTGAACATTTTTCTTTTTTCTTAACCCGGCAGTATCAACAAGAATTATTTCTTCGCCGTAATATTTCAGAATTGAGTCGAGACTATCACGGGTAGTACCGGGAATTTCTGTAACTATACTTCTTTCAATTCCGAGCAGAGCATTTGTAAGAGATGATTTACCAACGTTAGGTCTTCCGACAATTGCGATTTTTAATCTTGTATCTATTTCTTCTTCACTGTAGTCAGGAAAATTTTCGGTAATAACATCCAGCAGATCACCAAGCTTTCTTCCTGCCAGGGCGGAAATATCATAAACAGTATCAACGCCAAGAGAATAGAATTCAGTAGCGGCAGTTTCATATTTAGCAGAATCAACTTTGTTTGCTATCAGATAAAATGTCTTTCCCGATGTCCTAAGCATTTCCACAATATTATAGTCCATCGGATTTAAGCCATCGCGGACATCAGTAATAAAGAGAATTGAGTCAGCTTCTGTAATTGCAACTTCCACCTGCTCCCTTATTGCGGTTTCAAATAAATCCTTAGAATCCGGTACATAACCTCCGGTATCAATTATTCTGAATTTCTTTCCAGCCCAATCTGACTCGGCATAGTTACGATCTCTTGTAACACCGCTTATATCGTCAACAATTGCATCACGCTTACCTGCAATGCGATTAAAAAGGGTTGATTTTCCTACGTTTGGTCGACCGACTATTGCAACTAATGGTAATTTCATAGATGAAAGATATGAATAAAGAGTTTAGGAATGAAGATGATTTTCAGAATGGAAACAGCGAATCATTACTATCATAAACCATGATTAATGATTTGATTAATTAATTTTATTTAAAAGATGATTATTATAAGTGCCTTATCTATGTACTCGTAATTTATCGTTTAAAAACCATAGCTTAAATATAAAGTAGGAATATACTCTGTATGATGTGCAAACTGCTGACCTTCAACTCTGATTTTTACAGCAAGATCGCTATTGAATTGAACAGCAGACCAGACTCCATCAAGTGCACTTAAAAAGTGATTGATATAAATTCCTATCACAGCGGCTGATGCGGAATTGTAATAATTATTTGCCTTACCCCGCTCAACAGAATAAAAAGAAAAATTCGGTGATATAATTGCATTGTTTTCTCCGCTTGAATAATCATTCCAGCCGGAACTGTACTGAAAATATTTACCTATCTGTTCATAGTACTGCTGATCACCGTGTGGCGGTAATGTATGTGAGAAACCCTGTATCTGACGTTCCGCTGCATTTAGATGCTGCCAGTTAACTCTTTGCCATGGCTGCAAAGTTTCATCCGGATTAATTTCAATACTCATTCCTTTAAATTCATTCATCCATTCAGCGTAACGGACTACACTCCAGTAATCATCGGCATAATTCTGGTAATCACTGGTTTTATCATCGCCTTTTTTATCATAAATCAAACCTGTTGTAATGAGTCCTGCTTCCAATGCAATAAATATTGCAGCTTTCCAGTATTCACCCGTATAAATTTCTCCCGCACCGGGAAGCACAAGTGATAACAGTCCGGCAAGAACCGGCGATTTCTTTGCATCATTAGCAGGTGTAAAATTCAGTAAGCCAGGCCCACTAAAATTCTGTAATGCAATTCTGGAATCAAGATAAAGGACACCGGTTAAATTTTCTTCGCTGCCGGAATTGCTTTGTGAATGAGCATTGAATGATAATAAAAAAACTAAAGATATAATTATAACTTTCATTGTTAAACCTTTTACCTGGCTTTAAATTGTTTATTCGAATTCAGAATTTCAAAACCAAAAAGTACACCTGCATAAAAATTCCACTCTTTACCATATGATATAGTCTCGCCTCTTACATCTCTTTCGAATGTATCAAATCCATATGAAGCATTAAAGAAAATACTTGTTGGGAAAAGATAGTATGAGTTTAACTGGAATCTTAATTCGGCACCGGCACCTTTTTTAAAAGTATCAAACTCAGGTATGTCTCCTGTCCATGCATTTCCTATATCACCGTGAACGGATAAGAATATTTTATCCAGATAAAGATGACCAAATTTTGCATCAATGTTTCTGAACAGCGGAAAACGGTAGGTAAGATTTAACCATGCAACTTCATTTCCGCTTATTGCATAAAACGGATATGCTTTCATACCAAGCAGTCCACCGAGATAGAAATCGAAAAAGTCGGGCTGTTCAGGACCTAGTATTGATCCTGCTCGAATTGTTGTGGTAAGAGTATGATTTGTAAAAGTGAGCAGATGAAACCTTGAATTAAGTTCCAGCCTGTGAAAGTTGAAATTTTTATACTGTGGTTTAAGTACTCCATCGTCTACAGTGTAGTCGCCATCCGGATTAAACTTGTTAAATTCATAATTGTATGTCATGTCAAGCGCAAATCCAACCGGATTGATATCCAAATCCCGTGTCGGCAGAAAAACATCCCATGTGTATTTTGCTTCAAAATTTCTTCCTATAAAATATGTATCATCTGTTGAAGGATATAAGATAGAACTGTTTGGAATAACAAAACTGCCAAGTAATGCATTGTACCTGCTGAATACAAATTTAAGCTGAAGGTATTGATCGCGTGTAAATAGTCTGTGTTTTGCAATGAAATCGACTTCGAAAAGATTATATGTTACGGATGTTGATGATGTATCTTCATAAGTTATAATTGGGAAGTTAGTGGAATCTGGAGTGAAGAAGATGTCAACATCTGTTTTTCTGCTAATACTGTAAACTTCAAGAGAAAGTTCAGGTCTTAAACCAAGTGAAGTAATGAATGGAAGCTTGCTCCGGTATTCAAAGACAAGAAATAAATCTCTCTCCAGCCGTGAATTTATTGAGCCGCCTGCAAATATTGAGTAACGGTTAAGCATGTCATTTGATGCTACGAACAATCCCGGTTTTATTTTCTCTAAAAATTTGTTTGATGTGTTATAGTTATCGAATCTGATAAAGGGAAACAAACTTAATTGCGAGAATGCGCCGGAATAAGGTTTCTTTTCATATTGCGGTATGTCATAATCATCAAAGTTTTTTAATGATGCAATATCAAAATTATTGATATCTCCATTTGGAATATTCTTATCAAGCGGCGGATCATCAATTTTAATATACGCAGCATTTTGCTGAACTTCATTTCTTTTGGCAGCGGGCAGATTATATATTTTATATCCCGTTGATGTGTAACCGGAATAAACAAGATCACCATTAAGATTTACAGAAGGCATAAAAGCCCCACCAAGCACATTTGTAATTTGCTGCTTCTCACCTGTTTTAAGGGTAAGTCGGTAAATATTAAATATGCCGGTTACATCACTAGCATAAACAAGATCACCATTCTTATCGAATGCCGGGTTCCGGTCATCATTCTCAGTTGCCAGAATAAATTCAATCTCTCCGCCATTGGCTTGCACCTTTGCAATATCTCTTGTGTTATGATAGGAGTAATCAAATACTATATATGAATCTTCTGGAGAAAATTTAGGATTGTATACCTGTTCGCCATTCTTAAAAAAGGTTAACTGTGCAAAGTTCTTTCCATCAATATCAATTAAACCAAGATTCGTAGTGCCGTCCTTCTGAAAAAGAAAAACTATCTTTGTTCCGTCATTCGAAACAGACGGCTGATTTGCTCTTAAATTTTTGGTAAGCCTGGTTTCTTTTTCTTTCTCAATATCATAAATGTACAAATCGTGAACATTATACCAGTTCGGGTTATCATCCGAAATTTTCGCATACAGAATTTTTGTCTCGTTCTCTATCCATGAAAATGTTGATCTGACGCCGATTGTTATAAGTTCATCTTTTTTCGTTTCAAAATCGTAAATGTAAAGTCCGGAAGGAGAAAAATAATCGGATGACTTATTCGATATGTATAAAACTTTTTTCCCGTCTTTTGAAAACACAGGATAAAAATTACCAAAGCCAGTGGATGCTATTTCTTCACCTGTTATAAGATTATTACGAATAGCTTCTGTCTGATCTGTGTATTGCTGTTTTAAGGTACTTTTCCATTCATCGTATATCTGGTTACCATCTTTGCTAAGTACTTTTTCAAATGCTGCATCAATAGTAAAAGTTCCGAAATTACCCAGAGCTTTGGTTACTTCCCTGAGTTTGTCTTCGCCATACTTCTGGGCAATATATCTGGTTAAGGCAAATCCGGAATTGTAAACGGATTCATTGCCAAGACTTGTTTTTCCGAATACACCCATCTGATTCCAGGTCAGCATATTATCATCCAGTACATACGAACGAAGAATCATATCACGATGAGAATCCCAGTTATCATAATTGAATTCTTTCCTCATATACTGTGCAGTACCTTCAGCAAACCAGGCTGGCATATTAATAGTAGCAAACGGGTATGAGACTATTACGTTTGGAAATCCGTATAAAATATCGGGTCGTCTTTCATCTTCATAACTTAGTACCTGTAAAAAAACCGCTGGTAAATTTCTGGTAGCCTTCATCCCTGCCTGTATTTGCACCATATGTGTAAACTCGTGCGAGATAACATTGCGAAGCCAGTTATGTGTACCTCTTAAATCAAAATCAAGTGCGCTGGTCCATATTTCAATCTTGTTATCGAAAAAATAAGTAGCACCGTTTGAATAATCATCAATATCTTTAATTATATAATGTACCGGATCGGGTTCATAATCATAAAGCGAACAAATCGGTTCCCATATTTCATCAGCAATTTTGGCTACAACCCTTGCTGTTCTTTCAGCTCCATCATGAAAGTGAACCTGTACATGTTCACCTTTAATTGTAAACCATTCAAGCTGTGGATGGTAATCAGTAAACTGTGCAAGGATAGCAGAAGGTGAAAGAATAAACAGTAGTAATATGAGATTATTTTTCATCAGGGAGATTTGCTTTTTTCGATTGATAATATGTTTAATTGATAAATTGTTTAATTAACGGATAGCATCTGACCATTGAGCGAAACAAAATGAATAATCAGAGTTTTAGTTAATATTTGGAAAAAATAAAGTGCTATTTTACAACCGCTATTTTAATAACCTGCGATTCAGATTTACCGGTGCTGGATACTGCTTCAATTCTTGCAAGATATACGCCGCTTTGAATATCAGTAACATTCCAAACGGTCTCGTTATCCATTCCTCCCTGTGCATCATCGCTCAGTTCAGAAACATAGCCTCCTGCTAGATCAAAAATCTTAATGTTTATCTTCGAATCCTCAGAAACATAATAACGGATAAAAGTTTGTCCATCATAAACCGGATTAGGATAATTATATGCGCGATTTTTAGGGAAGAATTCATTCACAGCAAATTCTGATTCCGCTCCGGCAGAAAAAGATGTATTTAAATTATTACCATTTTTTTCACGCCAGTAAAAATCCCCTTCAACCATCCCAACATTCCATGCAGCAAAAAAATTATTTTCGTCAATCAAAGCAATTGAGGGTAAACCTCTTTCAGAATAAAGAACCGGCACTGCGCTCGGATTTGCACCCGCTGATAACGGGAAACCGTTCACCAATCTTCCGGAGGGTCCATCAAATGCAAATATTCGTCCATCTTCGGTAAATGTAAACAATTCTGTTCTGTCGTCACCTTCAAAATCCATTGCTAATGGAGTCAGCACAAAGTTTTTTCCTTCTGGATTACTAACCGGATAATTATCCGCCAATGCACCATCAAAATTTCTTGCTTCAAGCCTGCTGCCGTTATTGAATGTAATGTAAATGTTCCCGTCCTTACGCAGATCAATCAGGGAGAAAGAATTAATTTCAAAACCTGATTCTATTTTAAATGAATTAACAAGTTCATTTTCTGAAAGAATATAAAATTTGTTTTTGTTTGTTAATACGACTGAAATATAATTTCCTTCCTTATCCTTTGTTAAAGCCAAATCAATTGGAGATTCACCTACAAATGAAAATGAGTTTCCAGAGTTGTCAAAAAATAAATTGAACGGGGTTGGAGGAGAAGATGCAGTTTTAGACTCAGCAATGAATGAGAAAAATAAGTTATCACCTGCTATTTTAATTATAATAAGTGAAGTATCCATTGTAATACTGTTTAACAAGGTCGGTTCTTCGTTAGGTGAACCGGTTGAAAACACAAATACTTTCCCAGCATCTGTACCAAAAATTATTCTATCTGCTTCGGTCAAAGTCTTTATGATGAGAGGTGAAGTAGTAACAATCTCCCCCGGTCTGATATAATTGGTACTTGCTCCTCCTTGCATTATTACATATACAATTGAATCGACCGGTTGAACTAAATAGTCAGTGTTATTAATTACATCTACGGCAGGCTTAACAGCTGTAATAAAATCGTAACTATTAACAAGGTAACCTGAATCGGAAAGTATAATTAAGGAGGAATCTGTTCTCAATATAAATTCAGAGGAATTAACTTTCTCAAAAGAACTAAGATCTTTAACTTTAGGAATATCATTTAAAGAAATTGAAAAAATTGGTTTAATAACAGAATCACCAAAAACCAATTTAAAACTCATCCTGTTACTGATATCAGAAAAATCAGAAAAAGTTATAAGACTGTTTGCACCTGTATTGGTTAATGTATTTGGTCTTGTATCCTTTGAAAACTTATTTTTAAAAAGAGCGGAAGCATTGGAAC
>JAWOIK010000322.1:0-6979 GCA_046484705.1 Ignavibacteriaceae bacterium
GGTGAAATAAAGAGCCCCTCTCCTAACCTCTCCCCTAAGGGGAGAGGAATTTTAAAATCTTAGTTAGTGCGACTCAACAGAGTCGCATTTTTTGTTTTCCGGTTAATAACTTATTTAATTAACTTAAGCAGGAGCAAAATTTCTCTGTTCAAATTCATAAGGTTTAAGATTCTTCACCCCCTAACCTGATATTAGGGATGGATGGGGGGATCAGAATGACAAAATAATAAGACTTAAGTAATCTATTCTTTTACCAACCCAACACTAATCAAACATTTTTTAATTCTGAAAAAAGTTTTTTCTATGTTATTATCCAGTCCGATTGAAATTCTGACCAGTCCTTCACTCAAACCCATTTCTTTTCTTTCTTCTTCCGGAATTTCTGATGAAGTACTGTGTCCGGGCGATGAAAACAAAGTCTTGAAATAACCAAGACTTACAGCAAGATACCCGACTTTAGCGAGCTGCATTTCAGCCATTAATTTATCCGCTGTTTCGGCATCACCCGCATCAATCGCAAGCATACCGCCATAACCAAATCCATCGTTCATTAATTCTGTTACTAAAGTATGTCCTTTATGGGATTTTAATCCGGGATAAAAAACTCTTAAACCAAGCTTTTCCAGATTCTCTGCAAGGTACTGTGCATTCTTACTATGCTTATCAACTCTTATGTGAAGTGAATGAAGGTTTTTTAAAATACTTGCTGCACGGTGGCTGTCTAATACCGGACCAAGCAGCATTGCCGCACCGGAGTTAATATCCATTAGCTGAGCAATAAATTCTTTAGAACTGCAGACACATCCGGCAACACAATCACTTGTGCCATTAATAAACTTTGTTAAACTGTGAATAACAATATGAGCGCCGAGATGCAGAGGTGAAATGAAAATAGGACTGAAAGTATTATCAACCATAAGCTTAATATTATGCTGATCAGCAAGTTTTCCAAGTTCGGGCAGGTTTGCTATTTCCAGCAGCGGATTGCTTACGGCTTCTGTATAAATAATTTTTGTTTTTTCTGTAACTGCATTCTTTACTGCATCAAGATCCTGGATATTAACAAACTTAACATTTATACCATGACGCGGCAGAAAATTTTTAAATAAGGCATACGTACCGCCGTAAACCGTTCTGCTTGAAACTATTTCATCACCGCAGCTGCATAGCTGAAGAACAGAACATGCAATAGCAGACATTCCGGAACCGGTCACTATAGCCGCTTCAGAATCCTCGAGTTTTGCAAGGGCATCGGCAAGATATTTATTTGTCGGGTTCCAATGACGGGAATAAAGGAAACATCCTTCAATTTCCTGTTCAAAAAGTTCTTTCATTGTACCGGGATTAAGAAAAGTATAAGTTGATGAATCCGTAATTGAAGGATTCACATCCCCGTATTCGCCAAAGACAAGATAGTCCTGTATTTCCACACTCGGATCGAAGTGATGCATAATCAATTTCCCTTAAATTAATCTATATGAATTTTAGTATTAAACTTTACAGTTGACAGAATGAACATTGTATTAACGCGGTTAACCCCTTTTATCTTTGCAAGCTTTTCAAGTAGAAATTTTTCATACTGCTGAATATTTTCAACAGCTACTTTAAGAATAAAATCCTCTTCACCCGCAACGTGATAACATTCCAATACCTGCTCCATTTTATTAATACTTTTAGTAAATCCATCAATGGAGTTTAGCTGATGGGCGGCAAGAGATACAGAAACAAGAGCAAACGTCCCCCGTCCTATCTTCTCCGCATCTACAAGCGCAACATATTTTCTAATCACACCGTTACTCTCGAGCCGCTTAACTCTTTCCAGCATTGCAGGCGGAGATATTCCAACCATAGTGGAAAGCTGTACATTTGTAATTCTCGAATCATCCTGAAGAATATCGAGAATCTTTTTATCTATGTCATCAAGTTTCATTGTAATATTAAAATTAGTTTTAAATGATTTATACCTAATATAATACGGTATTAATATTTATTTATCAAATTAAATTATGAAATACAAATATTTACCGAATATCAATAATATGCTTGCTAAAATGCTCATGATATACGAGTTTTGAGCGGCAAATTTCAGAAAATTTTCAGGAAACGTTATAATGAACGAAAAGCAATCAGCCGCAATCAAGGCAGTAGAATTTATAGAGAACGGTATGGTAGTGGGCCTTGGCACCGGTTCCACGGTAAACTTTATGCTCAGGGCATTAACAAAAAGAATCGGGCAGGGATTAAAGATCAAAGCGGTTGCAACATCAAAGTTAACATACCAGTTAGCCTCTTCACTGGGAATTGAAGTGCTGGATCTTGAACTGGTTGATAAAATTGATCTGACTATTGACGGGGCAGATGAAGTTGATCCCGATCTTAATGGAATAAAAGGCGGAGGCGCTGCGCTTCTGTATGAAAAAATTGTTGCAAGCAACTCAACAAAAAATATCTGGATAGTTGATTCATCAAAAGTTGTGAGTAAACTTGGAAAGTTTCCGTTGCCTGTAGAAGTTATTCCTTACGGATCAAATCTCCTTTTCAGCAAATTCGAAAGTATGAATTTCAATCCGTCGTTCAGAAAATATGAAGGAAAGAATTTTACAACTGACGGAGGACATTTTTTAATTGATCTGAACCTTAAGAAAATTGATGATCCTGTAAGAATGGAAGAAGAGCTTAAAACTTATGCTGGAGTTGTTGAGGTAGGGTTGTTTACAAATATAGCTGATATGGTAATAGTTGGACGAGGTGATGCGGTGGAGATTTTGGAGAGGAAGCAGCGAGTATAAGTCAGTCCGCAGTCTACAGTCTACAGTCTACAGTCAGCAAATATTAGAGAAGTAACAGATTGCAGGCAGTAGCAGTCCTGATAGAATCCCCGATGGAAACGGGACAGGCGGGATGTCGCAGAGCCTCCACAGGCAATGAAGAATTAGGAATTATGAATTAGGAATTAAGAAGTCAGAGGACAGGTCAAAGAAGTAGGCAATGTGTTGATCTGAAATAGGTTGACAAAAAGAAAGGCGAACCATCCCGAAAGATGATCCGCCTTAGGTTGAAAAACTTTTTAAAATGTAACTAAAAACGGGGGAAGCGTTATTTATCTAATCCCATTTTTTTAAGTTCCTGGGCAACTTTTCTTGAGTTAAGATAACCGAATAGTATCAATGCTCCTAAGAAAACAATTACCCCGATTTCGGTGAATCCCATGCTAAAGCTCCTTACAATCAGAAAAAAAAGTTTAATTTCAGTTGTTTTTAGCAAGGATAGTGCCATTTGGATTGATTTCCGGGGAATTAAATTCTGCTGGAATTACTGACATTTTATTTATTAAAAATATTTAGTGAGTAATTATTACACGGTAATATCTGTATCCGGATTTGTTTAGATCAGGTTAAATACACGATTTATAATTCAATTTTTTTGAATACCAGCCGATCTTGTTTTAATTAATTTCAGATTGATACGCCGTATAAATCTTAGTAAGATTATGATTGATCAAAGTAATTTTTTGTTTAAGTTCATGTCCTGAAACGTAATCAAAGAATTGAAAGAATTTTATTGATAAATTTGTTTAACAACAATCTATATTTTTATATTTCTCAGATTAAGATATGCCTTTTTATTTCATTAAAACAATTTTCTTTTCACTAGCCTTTCTACTATTACTTTTTCAATTAATTCAAAAGAAATATCGAAGCAAGGAACAATTACAATTTATTGTGTCTTCAATATTAATAACATTTTTATTGATTGTTATTACAGTTTTGAAATTACATCATTACTTGCGAGCTGTATTTGAGATTCCGAATACTATTACATATTTATTTGTTTTCATTCCATTCTTAATTCATTTTTATAAATTCCGGAATGAAATTTTATGCTCCAAATTTATTTTGGTTATTTTCTCATTAGTATTTATGGGATTAGCTATATTGCTTGATCTTTTCACGGATGGCAAACTAATTGTACTAAATCATTCTGATATTTATGAAGAGATATCCCGAATAATCGGATCACTATTATGGTTTCTTTTTTACATTTTTTATACTATTAATTCTAACCGAGAATAAATGAAAACTACCTCAAATTATTTCTGGCAGAACCTAAAATATTTTTCAGACAGAATTGCGTTAATTGATACCAGTGATGATAATTCGGTTACCTACAATGATCTTGACATTGCATCAGATGATATTGCATCGCGTTTAAAACTCTCAAAAAAGGGATTAGTATTTCTATTTACAACAAATAACATTGAGAGTATAATTACATATATAGCCGTCCTCAAATCAGGCAATGCAGTTTTATTACTCGACGAAAAGCTAAATGAAGAGATAAGAATCGAACTAATAAATAATTACAAACCTGAATTTATAATAACATCAAGAGAATTTATTCATGCAGATTATGCAAAGGAATACAATTATTCTGACCTGAAATTTTATAAAAGAAATAAAATTCTCATATTTAGTACACACGACGAACTCTCTGTACTCTTATCAACGTCAGGTACCACGGGTTCACCAAAACTCGTAAGACTTGCATATAAAAACATTCAATCAAACGCTGAATCTATTGCTGAGTATTTAAAGATTGATGAAAGTGAAAAGCCAATTACAACACTTCCGTTTAGTTATTCTTATGGTCTGTCAGTAATAAACAGCCATTTGTTAAAAGGTGCCACGATTGTTTTGACAGAAAAAACCGTTTTTTTCAGAGACTTCTGGAATTTATTTAATGAATTGAATTGCACTTCATTCGCCGGGGTTCCATATACATACACAATGCTAAAACGAATTAATTTTACGAAAATAGAATTGCCTACTTTAAAGTATATGACACAGGCGGGCGGTAAGTTAGGTGATGAACTCATTCGTCATTTTAATGATTTTGCTTTGGAAAAGAATATTAAATTTTATGTAATGTACGGACAAACAGAAGCCACAGCAAGAATCACTTATGTACCTCCTGAAATTTTGAGCAATAAGATTGGATCAATAGGAATTGCAATTCCCGGGGGGAAATTAAAAATAATGAAGAATGGAAAAGAAATTATGACACCGAATGAACACGGCGAAATAGTTTATTCAGGCAATAATGTCATGATGGGATATGCTAAAATAAGGGAGGATCTTTCTTCGGGAGATGAATTAAAAGGCACCCTGTTTACCGGAGATCTTGGATACAAAGATGCTGACGGTTTTTTCTATGTCACTGGAAGAATGAAAAGATTTATCAAAATTTTTGGTTTAAGGATCAATCTTGATGATGTACAAAAAAGGATTGAGAATAACTTTAGTATCACTGCCGCCTGTACCGGGACAGATGATCTGTTAAAAATATTAATTCATTCAGAAGATATTAATTCAGAAATAAAAGTTAAAAACGAAGTAATAAAAATGTATAAGCTAAATTTCAATTCGCTTGTTGTGAAATCAACAAAGATTATTCCAACTACAAATTCCGGAAAATATGATTATAAAAAAATCAATGAGTTGTTCGACGCTGATAAGTAAGCTAGTCCAATAGTTATTACTTATCATGTTAATTATTGATTCCCTGGTTACGAAATGAAAATAAAGATTACATTAAAACATTGAAGATTCAATAATATTTAAACATAAAGCAGAACTGAGAGGCAAAAAGGTCATTAATGCAGAATAAGAATTTATTCGAAAGAAATCGCTTCCAGTCTCAGGTATTCTGTTGTACGAATTTTTTGTTTTACATCATTAATGATTACTTCAACCTCTTGATTAAGCATACCTAATGATTTTGCAATTTCATCAGTTGAGAAGCCCTTTTCCCAGCCATACCATATACGATCCAATATATCGAATGGAACCTTAAAGAAAAATTCTTCCTGGGTCTGTTCAGCACTATAAGTATCCGTGGTTGGAATACGTGAACAAATTTCATCGGGTACTCCAAGATATTTTGCAAGTTGATACACCTGTGTTTTAAAAAGATGAGCAATAGGTTTAACATCTGCACCGCCATCACCATATTTGACAAAGAAGCCCTGTTCATGTTCATTCTTGTTTCCAGTACCAATAACCGCATAATTTTTTGCATCGGCATAATAATAAAGCATGCTCATCCTGCTTCGCTGCTTAAAATTTGAAGAGGCAACAATCTGGAGATATTCTGCTAACGGAAGTCGAAAAGATTCTTCTTTACCATCAGGAAAAATTATGATCAAATAGAATATGTTGATTTTGCCTTTTGCTTCCTTATCATCCTTTAATACAATCTTCATTTTGTGTTTTAACGGATCATATTCCGGGAAAACCCTTTTAACAGCTTCATCTCTTCTTTTATAACATCCGAATCCAATGACTGCATCTGTAATATCTTCGAGAACATATGGGACTTTAAATTTATCGCAAAGCAATGCGGCAAGATCTTTACTTTCAGGACTCGAGTCTTTTTCAGGCATCATTACAGCAAACACTTTCTCCGGACCGAATGTTTTAGCGCATAGAGCCAGAACAACAGATGAATCTATTCCACCACTAACACCTATAACAGCTCCACGTTTGCGAAGCTTAAGCCCAACTGTATCTCTCAATTGACGACTAAGTGATTCTGTTACTTCAGCGGCATCAAGTAGAATTAAATCTTTTGTGTATTTCATAAGTATTAATATTTATAACTGATTTATTTAGTTAAATTATATTCACTTTCTCATATCAAAAATAATATCAAATTCTCTCATACCGGAATAATCAGGATTAAAATCTTTTATAAAAGTTTTATGGATAATCTGGGAAGACAGAATTCCAATCAAAGCCATGTTATCGACCTCACCTGTTTTATCCATCTTATTCATTTTGTTAATAAGATATCCGACTTTCCTCGCATCGAAAAGGCCTGCCTCATTCAATGAATCATTATTTAAATATTTATCCAGGATTCCTTTATTACTAAAAATGCCTTGTTTGATTGGTGCCCTGTAAGGATTTTTATCCCTATT
>JAWOIK010000135.1:0-12556 GCA_046484705.1 Ignavibacteriaceae bacterium
AGATAAATGGATATTAGTATAACAAGTATGCCGACTATCTTTTTCTTCTTATCACCGGATACATTAAAGTACTTGCTGCCATTTGCTTTTTTTTCGGCAGCTCCGTTACGTTTAATATTTTTCTTCTTTCTTAGTGGCATAGGTTCTAAAGTTCAGGTTCAAGTTCAGATCAAAATAAAATTTAGCGGACAGATACGATTAACTATAGAAATTTATCTAAAACATTCAATCAGGAATCTTTTAATATTATTTATTCAAAGCTTTTATTGTTCCACTTTTAAAAAATGGGATGATTTCTGTTATATTCAATTGTGAGCAGAACTCAATATCCTTTTCAAACTTATTTTCAAGAAGTATTTTACCATGTTCACAGTTTTTCATCATATCGACAAGATCGAGTCCAAATTTATCATCAAGAGACATTGCTGCAAGAGTCGAATCATTAAGTACGAGATTATTATTTAGTTTTGAAATTTCTTTTGCCAGTCTTCCGGCACAAACTGAATCTTCAATTGAAAACAGGTTGTTTCTTCCGGCACACAAAATTTCAACGTCATTCCCAAGTTCAACAATATGCTTTGCAACTGCGGATAAATTAAGAAATGAACATATTAACAGATTTTCAGAAAACTTTGCCTTAACAATTGCTTTGGTTCCGTTTGTAGTATAAAAAACTATCGATTTACCTTCAACAATTTTTTTAACATATTCAAACGGAGAATTACCAAGAGCAAACCCCTCTATTTTTTTTGTATTCCTTTCACCGCCTAAAAGTGTTTGACCGCCAAACATACCGCCCGAAACTTTAACCGCAAATTCCACACTTGCAACAGGAATGATTTCTTTTGCATTATTTTTTATTGCCTGTGTAATTACAGATGTAGCACGAAGTACGTCTATAACAACTGTAGTTTTGTTATTAAAAAACAACTCATCGGCATTAAGTGGTGAAAATAGAACATTAATTTTCATAACTATTTCTTCACAAAAGGAAGTTTAACTATTTCTGCCGGTATTTCTTTATCTCTGATCTTAAAATTTACTTCGGTTCCTATACCTGCAAAATCTTTTTGAACATAACCCAGAGCTATAGGCTTTTCTGTTATCGGACTAACTGTTCCACTGGTGATATGACCAATATTATTACCATTCACTGAAATACTATAGCCATGACGAGGGAATGTTTTTTGATCTGAAGTCATAGCAACTAATTTTCTTTTAACACCTTCTTCTTTAAACTTTAATAAGGTCTGCTGACCAATAAACTCGGATTTATTAAGTTTGGTAATCCATCCAAGTCCCGCTTCCAGCGGATTTGTAGTCTGATCAATATCATTGCCGTATAAACAAAAACCCATTTCAAGTCGCAATGAATCTCTTGAAGCCAGACCAACCGGCAGAATATTGAATTCACTACCAGCCTCAAAAATTTTATTCCAAAGATTTTCAGCTTCTTTTTCATCGCCTTTAAAATAAAGTTCAAAACCAAGCTCACCTGTATACCCGGTTCTTGAAACAATCATATCAATTCCTGCAATATTCATTTGAGTGAAATGATAATATTCAAGATTTATTTCTTCGTTGCTGAGTTTTTGAATTGTTTTAAGTGAGTTAGGTCCCTGAACAGCAAGAAGAGAATAGTCATCGCTTTGATTGGATAGTTCGACCCCAATCTTATTATTCTCATTCATCCATTTGAAATCTTTATCTATATTTGATGCATTTATAACCAGCAAAAACTGTTCATCGGAAATTTTATATACAAGAAGATCGTCAACAATTCCGCCATCAGGATAACACATTGCTGAATACTGAACTCTGCCCGGAAATAGATTTGACACATCATTAATTGTTACATACTGAACAAATTTTTCTGCATTTTTACCGTTTACAAACACCTGCCCCATATGTGAAACATCAAAGACCCCGACTGAATTTCTTACCGCTTTATGTTCTGCTATTATAGATGAATATTGAATTGGCATTTCATATCCTGCAAATTCAACCATTTTTGCCCCAAGCTTTTTATGTACCTGATTGAACTTTGTTAGTTTCATTTTTAATCCGCATTAATAATAAAATTAATTTTCACATATAAAATTAAATAAACTTATCTGTTAAATCAGTTCCTGTTTTCTTAGAAACAAATTTAAATCTTCCCTGCGGTACAGTTTCATCTTCCTCTATATGCAGCCGGACAAAATACTTTAACTGAAATTTAAGTAATGATCCCAGTTTGCCAGCTTTAAGTTTTTCAGCAAGGAATGGATGGCACTTAATTATCAAACCAAATTCACGTGAATTTCTTCTGAATTTTTTAAGCCAGCTTTCAATATCATAAGTCAGGTGAGATTCACGAGTAAGAAATCCGCTGCCCATGCAAACAGGACAAACATCTTTCATTGCCTGCATAATATTTTGTCTAATACGCTGTCTTGTAATCTGTATCAATCCGAACTCAGACATTGGCAATAAGGAAACTTTCGAACGGTCTTTACGAAATTCTTTTTTCAGTTCGTCGTAAATCTTTTTTCTATTCTTCTCCTCCTCAAGATCGATAAAATCTATAACTATTATTCCGCCAATATCTCTTAATCTTAATTGCCGGGCAATTTCGCGCGCGGCTTCAAGATCAGTTTTTAAGGAATTCAATTCCTGCTCTTTACTTTTTGCATATCGACCACTGTTCACGTCGATAACTACCATTGCTTCGGTATGCTCAATAATCAGGTAACCGCCGCTTGGCATAGGAACTTTTCTTCCCATGAGGGTTTTAATCTGTTCTTCAATTTTAAATGAATCGAAAATTGGCGATTGAGATTTATATGGTTCTATTTTATCAAGATATTCCGGTTGAACAAGCTGGACATAACTTTTAATCTGCTTGTAAAGTTTTTTTGAATCAATAAAAACTTTCGATACATCCGGTGTGAGAAGATCCCGGATCACGCTGGCTGTAGTGCTGAGGTCCTGATGAATTAAGGAAGGTGGCTTTTCAGTTTTAACTGCCAGTTCAATTTTCTGCCAGGATTTAATCAGGTTTTTAAGATCATCCTGAAGTGCTTCTTCACTCTGATCTTTTGCAACAGTACGAATAATTAATCCGTTATTTTTAGGCAGGATACTCCTGGCTATTGATCTAAGTCTTCTCCGCTCTTTGAAGTCATGGATTTTTTTTGAAACACCAATTTTATTATCAAACGGCAGCAGTACACAAAATCTGCCCGGAAGTGAAACTGAAGATGTAACTCTTACACCTTTGTTGTTTACGGGTTCTTTTGTTATCTGGATAATTATATCATCTCCCTTACGCAATTTGGGAATGGAAGGAGAAACTGGTTTTTTTATTTCAGCTACAGCAGATTTGCCATTGGTGCCTGATGAATCATCATCATCTTCCTCATCAATATCAGAATCATCTTCGCCGATGATATCCTGGAATTGCTGAGTGCGTTCACCGATATCAGAGAAATGCAAAAAGGCATCGTGCTTCATACCGATGTCTATAAAAGCGGCTCTTATTCCCGGTAAAACACGTGCAACTTTACCAAGATATATATCCCCCACCATTCTTCTGTTTTCAGGGTAATCGACAAAGAAGTCGACTAAGTTTCCATCTTCCGTGATAGCAACACGAGTTTGGTTTGAAGATGAATTTATTATAATTTCCTTTATCATAGGTAAGAAACTCTTTTAATGAAAGTAGATATCTTATTCTGCCAAATTTATTATATTCAAAGCCCGTACTGATTTCCACAGCTTCCATGCGGATATCAACGAGCAGAATAATTATACTTTCAAATATGTTTAATAAAAATTTCATTGAGGGCTTTGAATTAATACAAAAATCTAAAAAAATTTTATCCTGCAGTAAAACTACAAGATTTCTTTTTCACTAGTTCAAGCTGCCGGTTTAGCCGGCAGAACAATGCAGATAAACTCAGATCCTGGCTAATAACATAAGCCGGGGTACTTAAAAATAAACAGTAGTAATATCTTCAGAAATTTATCCGAAGAATTAATTTAACTGTTCTACTTAAGCAATTCTTTTCTGCTTAATGAGTATTTACCGCCTTCCACTTTGAGAAGTTTAACAGTTACTTTATCACCCTGTTTAAAATAATCAGTTACTTTATCAACTCTTTTGTTGTCAATTTGTGAAATATGTAAGAGCCCCTCTTTACCGGGAAGTATTTCAACAAATGCACCAAAATCCATAATCTTGGTAATAACACCGTCATAAATTTCACCAACTTCGGGAGTTGCTGTAAGCTTTTTAATATATTCTTTACACTTCTGTGCATTTTCTTTATTTGGTGATGCAATATTAATCGTTCCGTCATCATCAATGTTGATATCAACACCAAACAATCTTTGCATTCCCTGAATGGTTTTTCCGCCGGGTCCAATAACCAAACCAATCTGATCAGTATCAATTTTCATCGTTAACAGTCTTGGAGCATAAGGAGATAACTGATCCTTAGGAGCACTAATGGCTTCATTCATTTTTTCCAGAATGTGCATCCTTCCTTCTTTAGCCTGAAAGATTGCTTTTTCCATTATTTCGAATGAAATTCCCTGGATTTTGATGTCCATCTGAAAACCGGTTATACCATCTTTTGTTCCGGCAACTTTAAAGTCCATATCGCCAAGATGATCTTCATTACCAAGAATATCTGAAAGAATTGCATACTGATCGCCTTCTTTAACGAGTCCCATTGCAATTCCGGATACTGCTTTAGAAATAGGAACTCCGGCGTCCATCATTGAAAGTGAGCCGGCACAGACAGTTGCCATCGATGATGAACCATTAGATTCAAGAATATCTGAAATAATCCGAACTGTATAAGGGAAAACATCGTCTGCCGGAAAAACCTGCCTTAAGGATCTTTCAGCAAGATTGCCATGCCCGATTTCACGCCGGTTAACGCCCATCATTCTTCCTACTTCGCCAACACTGAAAGGCGGAAAGTTATACTGAAGGTAGAATTTTTTGCTGTATTCTTCCAATAATCCATCAACAGTTTGCTCATCATTTTTAGAACCGAGAGTAACATTTGTTAAACTTTGAGTTTCACCGCGTGTAAACAAAGCTGATCCATGGGTCCTTGGCAATATTCCAAGTTCAATTGTTATTGGTCTTACCTGTGTAGTGTTTCTGCCGTCCAGACGGATTCCATCTTTTAATATTCTTTCACGCATGATATCTTTTTCCATGTCGTGCAGAATATTTCCAATTACCTTCTCTTGTTCAGGATACTTTTCAGCCAGCGAGTTTTTTACAAATTCATTTAGTTCTTTATTCTTCGCTGATCTTTCCTCTTTTGTAAGTACGGCATAAACTATTTCTTTATATTTTGCTTCAGCTAATTCATAAACATCTTTTTTAAGATTTTCATCAACGGGTTTTTCAACAACTTCCCACTTTGTTTTACCTGCTTCGGCTTTTAGCAGGTTTTGAAGTTCAACAATTTTCTTTATCTCACGCTGCGCAAACTTTAAGGCATCCAGTAATTCATTTTCACTAACTTCTTTTGATTCACCTTCAACCATCATAATCGAATCGGCTGTTCCGGCAACCACAAGTTCAACATCACTTATTTTGATCTGTTCCTGCGTTGGATAAATTATCCATTCGCCGTTGACTCTTCCAATCCTGACTTCTGCCATTGGACCGTTAAAAGGGATATCTGATACTGTAAGTGCTGCCGAAGCTGCGCAAGCTGCCAGTACATCAGGATCATTTTCACCATCATAAGAAAGGACAAATGCAATTATCTGAGTTTCATTTAAGAAAGATTCAGGGAACAATGGTCTTATTGGTCTGTCGCACAGTCTAGCACTTAATATTTCTTTTTCGGTAGGTCTTCCTTCTCTTTTTATATAACCGCCCGGGAATTTTCCTGCCGCAGAAGTTTTCTCCCGGTACTCAACCTGCAGAGGGAAAAAGCCCTGATCTTCTTTAGCTTCCGGGGAAGCAACTGCAGTTACTAAAACCATTGTGTCTCCGTACCGAACCATTACCGCACCGTTAGCCTGTCTTGCGTATCTTCCTGTTTCCAGCGAAAATATTCTGCCGCCTATTTCAGTTTCTTTTTTAACTATCATTATATGACCTTACTTTCTTATGTTCAATTCTTTTATAATATTTCTGTACCTGCTGATATCTTTTTTCATCAGGTAATCAAGTAATCTTCTTCGTTTACCAACAAGCATCATTAATCCTCTTCTTGAATGATGATCTTTTTTATGTGCGTCAAAGTGTGAAGTAAGATCATTTATTCTTTTTGTAATTAATGCGATCTGTACTTCCGGTTTTCCGGAATCTTTATCATTGCTTCCGAATTTCTGAATTATTTCAAATTTTTCCTCTTTTGTCATTGTTGACATTTCCTTTTGTTTAATTATTAATATAAACCCAGAACAACTGCCTTCTACCGGCAGCAACCAGGATTAATTATTTAGATTTTTTAAAACGTTCATTCCGTTATCTCTGTCTTGGTTCATTTGAGCAATAAGCTCATCTGTTGAATTAAATTTTTCTTCCCCTCTTAATCTTTCCACCAGTTCGATCGTTAATTTTTCACCGTATATCTGCTTATTAAAATCGTAAATATAAACTTCTGAAACTACTTCACCATCTTCGTAAAATGTAGGGCGTCTGCCAATACTTAACAAGCCTTTGTGTTTTTGGTTGTTGACTGTTACACGGACAGCATAAATCCCTATTAGTGGAAGCAGTTTTTCTTTTAGTTCCAATTCTATATTTGCAGTTGGGTAGCCGAGTTCTCTTCCTCTTTTATCACCGCCAACCACTGTACCCGAAAAACTGTAATACCTTCCCAGCATTTTAGCTGTAAGGGCAACATTACCTTCCATTAGTGCATTGCGGATCTTTGTACTGCTTATAATTCTGTCATCTATAATAAATGACGGAATTATTGTAGTATTGAAATTCAACTCATTACCTATAGCAGTAAGCGTATCCGCATTTCCCCCTCTTCCCCTTCCAAAGTGATGATCATATCCAACAACAATTTCAGTCAAGCCTATTCCGTTAACGAGATATTTTTTTATAAATTCCTCTGCAGATTGCTGCGAAAACTCCTTAGTAAAATCGATAACAAAAAGATTTTCAACACCAAGTGAATCGAATATTTCAATCTTTTCATTAAGCGAGCTGAGTAAATATACCTTCTCATCTTTTGAAAGAACTTTTCGTGGATGAGGATCAAAAGTTATAACGAAACTTCTCATTCCGTTTTGATTTGCTTTTTCCAAAACCGAACTTATAATCTGCTGATGTCCTAAGTGAATACCATCGAATGTTCCTAAAGTAAGGACCGTGTTCCTGTTAAATTGAACATCTGAGAATTTTCTTATTACGTGCATACTAACAGTTTTACTACAAAAGCTTTCAAATATACTTTATTTAAATGGCAAATGGAAAAAACCTTTAGGTGGTTAACAAGTAACCTGCTTAATAGAATTTGCCGTATTGAATCTCCCGATAAAATCATCAACCAAGAGGGCATTATCAATATTAAAATCACCTATTTTAGTTCTTCTTAATGAACCTAAAACTGCCGAAGTTCCCAGTGATTTTCCCAGATCATCTGCAATACTTCTGATATATGTGCCTTTTGAACATCGTATTCTGAATGTTATTTCAGGAATATTTACTGATGTTATTTCGAACTCGTGAACAGTAACCATTCTCGGCGGAACATCAATTTGTTTGCCTTTCCTGGCAAATTTATAAAGCCTTTTTCCATTTATCTTCTTTGCAGAAAACATTGGTGGCGTTTGAAGTATCTCCCCGATAAAATTATTCTTTATTTTATGAATATTTTCTTCATTAACATTATCCGGTATAGGCACATCTTCTACTTCACCTTCAAGATCAAATGTTTTTGAAAGTTTACCGATGATGAAAGTACCCGTATATGTTTTTTCAAGTCCGATATAATTTTCTAATTCCCTGGTTTTCTTACCAGTGCAAAGAATTAATAGCCCCGTTGCTAAGGGATCAAGCGTTCCCGAATGACCTACTTTTTTAACTCCAACGGTTTTACGAATTAAAGCGACTACCTTAAACGAAGTCCATCCAAATGGTTTATCAATCAGAATTGTTTGACCGGTATGGTAATCAAGATGCTGTAATTCAGTCGTTTCCTTTGTTATCATCATTTTCGTGAATTTTCTTTATCAATCCTTCAATTTTTTCAACATAATCAGAAGTATCATCGAGGAAAAATTTCAACTCCGGAACAAATTTAATCCGAATTCTATGAGCAAGTTCTGAGCGGATATATCCATTCTTATTATTGATCTTATCAAGCGCCAACTCTCTCTTTTCTTTTTCAAAAACTGAAAGATATATTTTAGCTAATTTAAGATCAGGACTTACTCTGACATTTGTTATTGTTACAAAACCAAGTTGAAGTTCATCCAGTTTATGTAAAAAAATCAGGCTGATCTCTTCCTTTATCAGGTTCTCAACTTTATCAACTCTATGAGACATTAAATCCAATCCTATAAATTTGTTTATGCTTCTTAGGCAAGCTTTTTCTTTGTTTCAACAAGTTTGAATGCTTCAATAATATCACCAACTTTAATATCGTTAAAATTGGCAATGCTTAGTCCGCATTCATAACCGGAATCAACTTCGCGTACGTCATCTTTAAAACGTTTTAAACTTGATATATCACCTTCGTGAATAACAATTCCGTCTCTCACCAATCTTATTTTATTGTTTCTTACAATCTTTCCATCCTGAACATAACAGCCGGCAACCGTTCCAAACTTAGGTACCTTAAATGTATCTCTTACCTCAACTGTTGCAGTTACTTCTTCGGAAATAAGCGGAGATAACAGACCTTCGAGTGCTGATTTAACTTCGTTAATCGCATCATAAATAACACTGTATAGTCTAATATCTACTTTTGATTTTTCAGCCAGTTTACGGGCATTGATATTGGGTCTGACATGGAAACCAATAATGATTGCATTTGAGGCTGCGGCGAGAAGCACATCGCTTTCTGAAATTCCACCTACTCCTTTATGAATAACTCTAACCACAACTTCTTCATTAGTCAGTTTCATCAGCGAATCAGAAAGCGCTTCAACCGAACCATCCACGTCACCTTTAACTATAAGCGGAAGTTCCTTCACGCCACCAATACTTATTTGTTTTGCTATTTCATCAAGAGTTATATGATGAATTTGTTTCTGATCCTGTTCCCTCTTTAACTGAGATCGTTTATTTGCAATTTCTTTAGCTTCTCTTTCAGAAGGAATCACAACAAAATTGTCACCAGCCTGGGGCGCACCTTCAATACCAAGTACAAGAACAGGTGATGATGGCGGCGCTTCTTTTACTTTATTTCCCCGTTCATCAAACATAGCCCTTACACGTCCGTAATGAACACCTGCCACAAATGGATCGCCTACTTTTAATGTTCCTTTTTGAACAAGTATAGTTGCTGTTATACCTCTTCCTTTATCAAGTTCTGCTTCTACAACAGCACCCCGGGCATATCTGTCAGGATTTGCTTTCAAATCAAGAATTTCTGCTTCAAGTAGAATTTTTTCCAATAGCTGTTCGACGTTCAATCCGCTTTTAGCAGATAATTCAACGATCTGATATTTACCGCCCCAGTCTTCAACAAGAACGTTCCTTTCAGCAAGCTGTTGTTTTATTTTTTCAGGATTCGCACCCGGTTTATCTATTTTATTAATTGCTATAATAATAGGAACGGCGGCTGCCTGTGCATGATTAAGTGCTTCCACTGTTTGGGGCATTACAGCGTCATCTGCTGCAATTACAAGAACCACAATATCAGTAAGTTGTGCACCACGGGCACGCATAGCAGTAAACGCTTCGTGACCGGGAGTATCGAGAAAAGTAATTTCTTTTCCGCCATCAATTTCAACTTTGTATGCGCCAATATGTTGAGTAATGCCACCTGATTCACCGGCAACCACATTGGTTCTACGTATATAATCAAGCAGTGATGTTTTACCATGATCTACATGACCCATTATTGTAACAACTGCCGGACGTGGTTTTAAAGAATCTTCGGAATCCGGAGTATCCTCAAGAGCTTCAGCAGTATACTCTTCCTGCAGTTCAACTTCAAATCCAAACTCGTCTGCAACAAGTGTAATAGTTTCAAGATCAAGTCTCTGGTTTATTGAAACCATAAGTCCTAATCCAATACACTTAGATATTACATCACCAACCGGAACATTCATCAGGTTAGCAATTTCATTTACAGCTATATATTCATTTACTTTAATTATGTTCTTTTCTTTTGTCCGAATTTCCAGTAGTCTTTCTTCTTCTGCTTCACGTTCTCTTCTTTTTTTCTTTCTTGAACTGGCTCTGCCTGAAGCTACTGCATCATCCATACTAAGCATAGTTTTTTTGATAGCCGCTTTTACATCTTTTTCGTCTATCTCAAACTTTTTTATCTTCTTTTTCTTTTTGACTGTAACCGGTTCTTCCGGTGTAACCTCCGTGCTTTTTTTCTTTGCACGCGGTTTTTTCTTTTTCTTTGCGGCTTCAGCCTGTGCTGCTTTGTCCTTTGGCGTTTCGGCGGGTTTAATTTCTTTAATTATTTTTTCTTTTTTCTGCTTTTCAGCAAGATCTATTTTACCGACTACTTTGAGACCTTTCCTTTTGCCTATTTCAACTTGTTTTGGTGAAACAAATTTATCACCTTCTTTCTCTCTTATTACATCAGCACCAGCTTCTGTTGTACCGGCTGCAGCTTTGCTTTCATCTTCAACTTCCTTCTCCTGATCAGATATTTCTGCTGCATCCACTGTCTCGTCCGAAATTTTCTCATCCGCCACAATATCCTGAGTTTTATCAGCAACTGAAATTACAATTTCTTTAACATCAATTTCATTTTCTGAATCATCCTGAACTTTAACTTCTTTAGGTTCGTCAATTTTTTCAGCACGCTTCTTCTGGAAGTCTGCAATTTTCTTATAATGCTGTTCTGCTTTTTCCATGTCTTTTTTGTAATGAGACTGGATATCCTCTAACATTTCATCGGTTAGCAGTGACATATGAGATTTTATCTCATATCCCTTCGTTTTAAGGAATTCTATAAGATTATCTACTGAAAGATTGTATTCAGAAGCAAATTTATAAATTCTTTGTTTTTTAGTTTTGGCTTCGGACATTTTCTAATGTACTCTTTTCTGTATTACTCTTCTTCTTCGAACTGTGACTTAATTATTTCAATAATTTCATTAATCTTATCTTCATCGAGTTCCTCTATTTCTTTAAGCTTTTCCGGTCCTGCCGTAAGAACTTCAATTGCAGTATCATAGCGATGGTTAATCAGGATTTCATAAACTTCATTTCCAAGTTCTTCTTTAAGGTCGATCAGTTCTATATCCTCATCATATTCTTCAAATGGTTTTTCTTCTCTTATTATTTCTATTTCGTAACCTGTTAATTTCATTGCAAGTCTGATGTTAACTCCGTTTCTTCCAACAATAAGTGAAACCTGATCACTATCTGCATTAACAACGGCTTTTCTTTCATCTTCATCAAGTTCAATTCTTTTCAGCTTTGCAGGAGCCAGGGACCGCTGAATATAAACAAGCGGATCATCCGAATAATTTATAACATCTATATTTTCATTATTAAGTTCTCTTACTATAGCATGAATTCTCACGCCCTTCATACCAACGCATGCTCCAACAGCATCTATTCTTGCATCCTGAGATTCTACTGCAATTTTAGCTCTTTCGCCGGGTTCTCGGGCAATTGACTTTATATCGATTATACCGTCATAAATTTCGGGTATTTCAATTTCGAATAATCTTCTTAAGAACATATTATCTGATCTGGATACAACTATAACTGGTCCACTGTTTCCTTTTCTCACTTCTTTTACAATTGCACGTATAGTATCACCTTTTCTATAACGTTCAAAAGGAATTTGTTCTGCCCTGGGTAATACCAGTTCGTTTTTATTATGATTTATAAGAATATCACTTTTTCTTATTTGATAAATATCACCAACCACTATTTCACCAAGCAGTTCCTGATATTCATTATATACTATCTCTTTTTCAAGTTCCCGAATTTTTTGATTTAAGCTTTGCTTAGCCAGAACAATTAGTCTTCTGCCAAGAGATGCGAGTTGAATTTTTTCAACAAAATCATCCCCGACTTCCAGGTCGTCTTCATTACCCCGGGAATTGACTTCATCCAGACTTATCTGAGTATTAGGGTCCTCAACAGCATCTACAATCTCACGCTCAAGGAAAATCTCTATATCTCCACGATCCATATTAACAACCACATCAAACTTTGCATCTTCACCATATTTTTTTTTGATCAGTAGTCCGAATATTTCTTCCAGGATACCGCCTAATGGCCGCGCAGCCCCTCGACCTCCTCGTTGCGGTCCCGCGCCAAGCGGATGCGGACTTCGTATTCTCCGTCGCCAGGAAAAGTGAACGGAATCAGGACACCGCCCCGCGTGCCGATCGGTAGGCCGGGGACATGCTGTTCTTGCGTGATATCCGG
>JAWOIK010000196.1:0-19632 GCA_046484705.1 Ignavibacteriaceae bacterium
AGCAATGAATCTGCTTCGTCAGGGGAAAACATTTTTTCACATCGCTGCATCAGGACACGAAGCTGTTCAGCTTGCAATTGGCTTACAGCTTGATCCTAAAAAAGATTGGTTGTTTCCTTATTACCGGGATCTTGCAACAGTACTAACCGCAGGAATAACACCCGAGGAAGTATTTATGCAAACATTTGCGAAAGCAGATGACCCGGCAAGCGGCGGAAGGCAGTTACCTGTGCATTGGGGGTCTACAAAATTCAATATTCCTTCACAATCAAGTCCGACAGGTACACAATTTCTACAAGCCGTTGGAACTGCTTTAGCATCTGTTAAAAAAGGTGAAAAAAATGTTTCTTATGTCAGCAGCGGTGAAGGGACAACAAGTCAGGGCGAATTTCATGAAGCAGTTAACTGGGCAAGCAGAGAAAAACTGCCGGTTCTTTTCGTAATCCAAAATAATAAATATGCTATTTCTGTTCATGTTTCGGATCAGAGCGGCGGTAAAAATAATTCTGTTGCCGAAATGATGTCAGGATTTCATAACCTTCATCGAGCAAGAATTGATGGAACAGATTTCTTTGAATCGTATGAGAAAATACATGAAGCTATTGAGTACATAAAAAGCGGAAAAGGTCCAGCACTTATTGAAGCTGAAGTTGTAAGATTATCATCCCACTCCTCTTCCGATGATCAGAAGAAGTATCGTGATAACAAAGAGATTGAAGAAGAATCAAAAAAATGCCCGATTGATCAATTCTCAAAGATATTAATATCAAATGGAATGCTCAACGAAAAAGAATATGAAGAGATTAAAAAAGAAATTCACGATGAAATAAATGAAGCTGCAGATAAAGCTGTTAAAGCTTCTGACCCAAGACCGGAAGACGCAGATAAATATGTCTTTGACGAAAGCGGATTCCGCGATACTTTTAATTACGAATCATCGAAACCTTCCGGTGATAAAATTGTAATGGTAGATGCAATTAATCATGCTTTACGCGAAGAGATGGAACGGAACCCGAATATGTATATTTTCGGTGAAGATATTGAAGATGCGAAAGGCGGAGTATTTTCAGCAACAAAAGGTTTATCAAATCGATTTACAAAGAAACGAGTTTTCAATTCACCGCTGGCTGAAGCAAGTATAATGGGAGTTGCAGTCGGAATGACATTCGCCGGATTAAAGCCTGTTGTTGAAATACAGTTTGCCGATTACATCTGGCCGGCATTTATGCAGATGCGTGATGAACTTGCTACAATCCGGTACCGATCGAACAATGTTTGGGAATCTCCTGTTGTTACCAGAGTTGCTGTCGGAGGCTATATACACGGTGGTTTATACCACAGTCAGAACATCGAATCTATTTTTGCACACGTGCCTGGAATTTTTATTGCATATCCAAGTAATGCTGCCGATGCAAAAGGTTTATTAAAAACTGCGTGTAGAATTAAGGACCCGGTTCTGTTCTGTGAGCACAAGGGGTTATACCGGCAGAGTTATGCAATTACTCCGGAACCGGATGAAGATTATCTGGTTCCATTCGGCAAAGCTAAAATTGTAAGAGAAGGCACAGATATTACGGTTGTTTCCTGGGGAGTTTCATTGTGGGATTCTGTTCTTGCTGCAAAAAAATTAGAAGCTGAATTTGAATATTCTGTTGAGGTAATTGATTTAAGAACAATAATACCTCTTGATGAAGAAACTATTTATCAATCTGTTAAGAAGACCAACAAACTGGTAATAGTTCATGAAGATACCTTAACCGGCGGATTTGGCGGTGAAATTGCTTCAAGAGTTGCTGATACTTGTTTCCAATATCTGGATGGTCCGGTAAAAAGAATAGCGGCTTTAGATACTCATATACCATATTCCCCAATTCTGGAAAGTGCAGTACTCCCAAATAGGGATAGGGTTTATAAAGGAATTAAAGAATTAATTGAATATTGATTTTAAAGGATAAGGCTGAGGCTCAGGCTTAGGAAAAATTTGTTCATTACAATTCATCATTTAAATATGGAGGACTTATGAAGTTTCCTGATTTTACTTCGATGCCGGTATATCAAAAAGCTTTAGAATTACTGATTAAAATTTATGAGATAACTAAAAAGTTTCCACCAGAGGAAAAGTATGGTTTGACAAGTGATATGAGGAGAGCAGCAAATTCTGTTGTGCACAACATAGCTGAAGGGTTTGGAAGGTTTGAACCAAAGGATAAAACAAGATTCTATAAGATTTCACGCGGAAGTGCTTATGAACTTATGAGTCAGTCTATCGTTTCTTTTAAACTTAAATATATAAAAGAAGAAAGTGTGTTGGATAAAGTATTATCAGAATCTAATGATATTATTCAGGAACTGAATTCACTAATAAAATCAATCGAAATTAAAAAAACTTAGCCTGAGCCTAAGACTCAGCCTGAAGGAGTGAATATGGAAGTGATAATGCCCAAAATGGGTGAAAGCGTTAGCGAAGGCACTATAATCAAATGGCATAAAAAAACGGGTGATTCCGTTAAAAGAGATGAAATTATTTTTGAAATCAGCACGGATAAAGTTGATACAGAAATTCCTTCTCCCGCTGAAGGAATATTAAATGAAATATTAGTCAATGAAGGTGAAACTGTAGAAGTGGGAACTGTTGTAGCAAGGATTTCGGATGAAAGCGATTCATCTTCAAAAAGTGAACCTGTTGAAAAGAAATCAGAATCTTCAGAAGCAAAACCTGTAAGTGAAGAGAATAATGTTACTGATACGAAAGACAACAAAGTTCAGGAGAGCAGTCCTGCTACAAAAACGGAAACATCAGCATCTGCAAATTCACAAGGAAATGTTATAGATATATCTATGCCTAAAATGGGTGAATCCGTTATGGAAGGAACAATTATTAAATGGCATAAAAAAGTCGGTGATAATGTAAAAAAAGATGAAACGATATTTGAGATCAGCACGGATAAAGTTGATACAGAAATTCCTTCACCTGAGGAAGGAACTATTGCAGAAATACTTGTTGCAGAACAGGAAACTGTTGAAGTTGGAACAATTGTGGCAAGATTATCATTAGGCAAAGGATCTGCTGTTTCAAAACCGGTTGAAAATAAAAAAGATAATGTTGAAGAATCTGAAGTCAAATCGGATAAGGATACGGAAGAGTATTCAATGCACGACGGTTTCAGTAAAGATATAGATATTCGTCCGAAAGTTCAGGGCACCGGATCAGGATTTTTCTCACCTCTCGTTTTAAGTATTGCACAAAAAGAAAATATAAGCTTTGACGAATTGCAATCAATTGTTGGAAGCGGACTTGAAGGAAGAGTAACTAAAAAAGATATTTTGGCTTACCTGGAAACCAGAAAATCTCAACCAGCTAAAAAGAGTCCTGTAACGCAGAATCAGAAAGAAGAAAAGAAAGCAGAACAGGAGCGAGGTTCTGTTCCAACAGTTACACAAACGAGTTATTCATCAGGCGATGTTGAAAAAATTCCTATGGATAATATTCGTCAGCGGATTATGGATCACATGGTTAATAGCCGTGATACTTCCGTCCACGTTTCGGCTTTAATTGAAGTTGATATGACGCGAATCCATAATTTCATTCAACAGAAAAAGGATCAAATCCAGCGAAGTGAAAATGTTAAGCTTACGTATATGGCTTTTATTGCTGATGCATGTGTAAAAGCTTTGAAGAAATATCCGCTGGTAAATTCGGCGATTGATGGAAATACAATACTGCAAAAAAAGTTTATCAACCTGGGCATTGCAGTTGCAATTGAACCTAGCGGTTTAATAGTACCGAACATTAAAGGAGCAGGTGATAGAAATATAACAGGACTTGCAAAAGCAATTGCAGATCTTGCTTACCGTTCCCGTAACAAAAAATTATCTCCCGATGATATTTCAAATGGTACTTTTACAATTACAAATTATGGCGTATTCGGAACAATATTCGGAACTCCGATCATAAATCAGCCTGAAGTGGCTATACTTGGAGTTGGAACAGTTCAGAAAAAACCTGTTGTAATTGAGGTGGATGGATCTGACACTTTTGCAGTCAGACATATTATGGCATTAACACTTTCACACGATCATAGATTAATAGATGGAATGTTAGGCGGATTATTCTTAAAGTATATCAAAGAAACATTAGAGAATTTTGAACCGGAAGGATTTAATTAGTTTGTATGATTAAGATAAATCAACATCAGCGTGCATTTAAAGAAGCTGTTGAAAAGGAAAGTAAGGATTTAGGAAAGCGTCCGGACTGGTTAAAAGTAAAACTGCCCTCGGGGGATAATTACAGTGATGTAAAAAATCTAATGCGCAGACAAAAATTGAATACAGTCTGTGAAGAAGCCCGTTGTCCGAATATTGCTGAGTGTTGGAATCATCGAACAGCAACATTTATGATCCTTGGTGATACCTGTACACGAAGCTGCGGTTTTTGTAATGTAAAACTTGGAATGCCGACAGAACTGGATCTTGATGAACCAAAAAGAGTTACAGAATCTGTTATTGAACTTGATCTCAGGCACGTTGTCATTACATCCGTTAACAGGGATGAATTAAAAGACGGTGGGGCTGCTGTATTCAAAGAATGTGTCAGACTTATCCGTGAAAAAAAACCTGATTGTACAGTAGAAATTTTGATTCCGGATTTTAAAGGTGAGGAATATGCATTTAACATAATTATGCAATCTCCGCCGGATATATTAAACCATAACCTGGAAACAGTTCCAAGATTATATCATGTTGTTCGTCCTCAGGCAAAGTATGAAAGAAGTCTAAATTTGATAAGGTGGTTTAAGAATCAAAGCCTCAAAACTAAAAGCGGAATCATGGTCGGAATTGGGGAAAAACCGGAAGAGGTACTTGAACTAATGAAGGATCTGGTTTCACATGGTTGTGATATATTAACAATCGGTCAGTACCTTCAGCCAACAAAGCTTCATCTTCCTGTTGATAGATTTGTTACACCGGAAGAATTTGCAATGTATAAAACTGAAGGATTGAAGATGGGATTTAAAATAGTTGAATCTTCACCGCTTGTAAGAAGCTCATATCATGCCGATGAACAGGCAAGGGCAATTTTTTAATCTATCTTAATAATATGTTAATACTTTAAGCTTGTTTAGTACATTGCGGTGTGACTATTTTGTCACCCGGAATTAAAATTTTATTTATCATTTTATTTGTATTTAATTGATGAAAATTTGGCTACTGCTTTCATTATTTCTTGTCATTTCGTTTTCTGCACTTCCGCAATCTGATGACCATTATAAATTTTTCAAACCCCTTGATGATGATAATTCAAAATATACCAATGTTGGCAACTTCGGATTAACAATTACTAATTTTGGAACATATGGACATGGGTTTGTTCTTTGGCCGCAGCAGCCAAGTGCTGAATTTCCACTCGGTTCCGGAATAGAACACTTATTTGACGGTGGGCTATGGATCGGAGCATTTACACAGAATGATTCACTAGGCGCAGGACGACAGGGTCCATATGTAACTACGGCTGCAGTTGATGCTGCATCTGTTTCAGCTCGTGGCGGTGGATTTGAATTTACCAATGCTTCCGGCTCATCAGTAATAGAAAGATCATCCAGGTTTGATTCTAACGTTTTCAGTCCTGATGCCGTTTCACACCAGGATTTTGTAATGGTTTACTCCGATACAAGTTTATTTTTACCCGGTGGTGAAATAATTCCCGACCACAATCCTATCGGTGTGGAAATAAATCATCAGAGTTATGCATGGGATCTATCATTCGCTAATAATTTTATCATTATGAATTACTGGATAAAGAATGTATCCGGTAAATATCTAGATTCGGTTTACATTGGTTTGTGGACGGATGCAGTTGTAAGAAATACAAATATTACATCTCCCAGAACCGGCAGTTCTTTTTTTGATAAAGGCGGCAATGGATATTCGGATTCCCTGAATATTGCCTATGAGTTTGATGCAACTGGTGATATTGGATTTACTGATAGCTATCTTGGTATACAATTCTTAGGATCTTCTGACCAGATAGATAGTGTTAACTTTGTTTCCTGGCAGTTCCGGAATACATCAGATCCAAACTTATTTGCACCTCAAAATGATGTTGAACGTTACCGGAAAATGCTTGGTTATTTTGGCGGCGATAACAGATTTCCATACAATATAACTCCCGAACTATTAAGGCAATCATCAAACAGATCAATTCTGCTAACGGCGGGACCATTCAAAAATATAGCACCTGGTGATTCGGTAAATATTGTATTTGCAATTATAGCCGCAAAGAAATTTGGAACGGACCCAGCATCCCTTGATACTGAAGAACAAAAATTAAATCTCTACACAAGCGCTGAATGGGCTCTGAGAGCTTACTTTGGTGAAGACAGAAACAGGAATGGTATACTCGATCCCGGTGAAGATCTTGATGGTGATGGTGTACTGACAAGATACATATTACCAACACCACCGCTTAATCCGAGAGTTAAGGTCATTCCGGAAAATCAACGTGCAACTATTTATTGGGATAAAAGAGCCGAAACTTCGGTTGATCCTATAACTGCTGAAATGGATTTTGAAGGTTATCGTTTATATAGAACGAATACAGGTTTCGATTTAACGGAAACACAGGATTTACAACAGGCTCTTGTTCTGATGGCTGAGTTTGATAGTCTCGGTAATGATATAGGTTTTAATACTGGTTTTTCATTTATTGAACTTGATCAGCCGGTAAACTTTCCGGGTGACACAACAAACTACTGGTATAAGTTTGATGTGGAAAATCTTCTTAACGGATGGCAATATGTTTTCTCAGTAACTGCTTTTGATAAAGGTGATGAAACGTTTAATCTGGAAAGTCTGGAATCAAGTAAACTCTCAAATGCAGCAAAGATTTTACCTGGCACCGCCTCAACTTCAGATCCAGATATTGAAATTGGTGTCTATCCTAATCCGTATTATTCAAATGCTTATTGGGATGGTGGTTCGGAAAGACTTAGAAAAATTTATTTCTTTAATCTTCCTGAAGAATGTGAAATAACAATTTATACACTTGCCGGCGATATTGTAAAACGATTATATCACGATAGGCAAAGTAATGCTTCAGATTTAAGATGGTTTCAGACGTATTCGAGAGATGGAACGCAGGTAATGTCCGGCGGTGAACATGCATGGGATTTGATAACTGATCACGACCAGGCAATTGCAACAGGTTTATATTTATTTACTGTATCAGATAATACTACAGGAAATATTAAAACAGGAAAATTTTTAATTGTAAAATAATATAGGTGTAATCATGAAAACAAAGCTTTTACTTATTCTAATTTTGTGTAGCATGGCAATATCGTATGCACAGGTTAATCCTTATCCGCATGTAAGCATCCGGGATATACAATTTGTTCCGGATGATTCACTATTGATCGGGAGGGATGCTTCACCTAAACTTGGTGATACTGTCCAGGTAACAGGAGTTGTAATGGTTTCAACTTTAGTTGATCCGACGTTTGACAGGAGACCAATTATGTGGGCGGGTGCAAGATGGCAGACTTATTTAACTGATACATTATTCAGTGATGAGTGGGCTGGGTTAAATATTATCCAGAATGATACCACAGGTCCGAATCAAAATTCACTGATGGATTTATTAGACACAACTATGATAGTTACAATAACTGGAGTTGTTTCCGAATTTGTACCGAATACACAATTAAACGTAGTAACTCAATATCCGGTACAGTTCCATGGAAATAAACCAACCCGGGGAGAACCAATCGAATTAACAATTGACCAGTTAAACACTGGTACACCACCTTTACACAACTTTTTAACCGGCGAAAAATATGAAGGTATGTATGTTATTATAAGAAATGTAATTACATCAGATCGAAATACAACGACTGGAGTATTCAGAATAAATGATGGTATTGGTAATCAGTTGGAAATTCATGATCAATCCGGCTACTTTTCAAGAAGAGCACACCAGTTAAGAACTTTTGATCCACCTATTGATGGCACAAGCATTCAGTATATAAGGGGTGTAATTGGTCACCACACAGGAAGATATGTAATAAGACCAATATATCCGGATGACTTGTTGATTGGTCAGTCCCCACCGGCAATTTCCAGTGTTAGAAGGGACGTAGCTATTGTCGGTCCGAATCAGGCGGTCTCTGTTACTGCACGCATATTTGATCTTGATCAGGGTGGAAGTGTTACAGGTGCACAACTGAGATATAGTGTTAATAATGGTGAGAGAATTTCGCTGAATATGATTGAAAATACTTCCGATACAACATGGTCAGCTACCATACCCGGTATTGCAATGGATTCAGCATTTGTTGACTACTATATCTGGGCACAGGACAATGATGGAATGTCATCAACTAATCCTATCGATACGGCAAGAGGCAATTATTTTTATTTGGTGTTAAACCGCGACTTAACAATACAGGATGTTCAGTACAGTCCTCTTGGAAGCGGATTCAGTGCATATAATAATTTCTTTGTTACTGTTAGTGGAGTTGTTACTGCAGATACCACTGATTTACAGGGAGATGGTGGATCTATTGGTAAAAGGGTTTATATACAAAACGGTGAAACACCTTGGAGTGGTATTTGGGTATTCGGTCTTGCTGCCGATGCACTTGTTCGCGGTGATAATGTGACCGTAAACGGTAAGGTAGTTGAGAATTTCAGTCATACCAGGATTGATAGTATTACAAGTCTCGTAGTCAATTCCACAGGAAATCCGTTGCCTGCACCGCAGTTTGTGTCTACTGAAGATATACGTGCTCTGGGAAAGGGTACTGTTTCAGCGGAACAATGGGAAGGTGTTTTAATTGAGTACAATGAAATTACAGTAACAGATGACAATGCTGACGGTAATTCTGGTCCGGGCGGCAGCGGAAACAGTAATTTTGGCGAATTGTTAGTTGCCGATGATTCGAACATAAATACTAGGGTTGAACTTCAGGAAGGTAACCACCCGTACCATAACCTATGGGTGGCCGGATTGGACACCATACCCGGAAATGTAAGAATATTTGAAGGTGACACATTTGAAAAATTAAGAGGCATACTTTTCTATTCATTTGGAAACTACAAACTTGTTCCCAGAAAGTCCGATGATTTTGTAGGTCACGTTACAAATATTGAAGAAATAAAAAATGCTGTTGTTAATAGTTACGAACTGGTACAGAATTATCCGAACCCATTCAATCCTGTAACAACTATACAATATTCAATTCCCGAAGCCGGATTTGTACAGATAAAAATATTCAACATTCTCGGTCAGGAAGTTGCCGCTTTGGTTAATATGGAACAATCTTCCGGTAGTTACAAAGTTATTTTTGATGCAAATAAATTATCTTCGGGTGTTTATCTGTATCAGATCAGCGTAAATAACTATCAGTTGACAAAGAAAATGATATTGATGAAATAGTGCCTTACGGAACTGTTTCAGGTAATGCATACGGTTTATGTTAATTGACTTAAATATTTTTTTACTGTCACACTGAACTTAGCGAAGTGTGACAGTAAAATTAAGTATCAGATAATACCAGAACTGATCAATTAGCATTAATGTTTTATATAATGGAATACATCTGAATTATTAAATGATTCTTTTATTGAATGAATAAATATTTACTAATAGTTTTAGTGCTTTCAGCAGTTATCTCATTATCATCTTGTTATGATGAATTAGTTGATGCACCTGTAGGAAACAAGCCACCAAAAACTTTTATAGCTCTGTTTCCGGATGATTCGATCAGTCAGCAGCAGAGCAGTTTAAGAGTCCACTGGTGGGCGGATGATCCAGACGGATTGATAATTGGGTATTTTATTTCAATTGAAGAAAATAAATGGACTTTTACAACAAGTAATGATTCATTAATCTCATTTCCAATAAGTGGAACAGATACATCATATATTTTCAGAGCTGCTGCAGTTGATAATTCAGGAAATGGTGTATATGATAATCAACTGATAGTTAATGGAATTAATTTTGGACCTGAGCCGTATACAGATTTGAATGATAATGGTATATGGAATTCCGGCGAACCATTTATTGACTGTGGTGCCATCGATCCCGAGCCTGCATCCATTCTGCTTCCGTTAAAAAATTCTCCGCCTGTAATTAACTTTCTTATAAATCAGTCAGGATCAACAATCTTTATTCCCGAAACAACTTTTACTGTAGCTTCGTTTGGGTGGACTATTACAGATCTTGATGGAGATGGAACAATATCAAAAGTATCCATCGCATTAAATGATACTTCACAAAAAGTTGAGCTTCCGGGTAATACCAGATTTGTAACACTAAAAGCAGAGCCTCCGTTTTCTTCAGAAGTGGTTGAATGTGATATTTATATTGGAACTTCTGTTTCAACTCCTTATCCCGTAAAATTACCAGGATTAAAATTAAATGATGAAAACAGGTTTTACGTATTTGCAGAGGATATTGCCGGAGGAATAAGTCAGTTATTGGAAATGCCTTCGGATGGAAGTAATCGTGATTGGTTTGTAAAAAAACCAAAAGGAGAAATACTTATAATAGACGACAATGGAAATTTTGATAACTCAGCAATATTCTATAATGAAATATTTGATAGTCTCGGATTAAGTGATGGATTTGATATATGGGATATTAAATTAGGCAGGACAACTTCAACTCCGGGGGTGTTATTACCTGTTTACATTTCACCACAGTTTACGGAAACTTTAAAATTATTTAAGTATGTATTTTGGTATACAGATAACGATCCGACACTAGAACCTGCGCAGGTTTCAATAAACAGTTATCTAAACTCAGGCGGCAAAGTTTTATTCTCAATGATTTTTCCGCAGGTTTTTGATCCCAGAGGATTAAGTGATTTTTTACCACTGGATAGTTTAAGTCTGGCTCCCATAAGTAATCTGCCTATTAATCTTGGAATAAATCCAACTGCTGATGGATCATCACTCGGATATCCGCAATTAAGGCGGGATAGCAGTCCTAATCCGGTTGCACGAATCAGGACATATTATCCGAATCAGCTTTCAGCAAAAAATTTATATACATTGGATCTTACTGGTGCTCCGATTATAGGTTTTAAATCATCTGATTCAAAAATAATATTTATGGGTGTTCCGTTGCACCGAGCTAATGGTGATCCATTTAAAGTAAAAGAGTTTTTTGAAAAAGTTTTCTTCGACGAGTTCGGAGTCCAGCTATGATAAGAAATATCTTTATAATATTACTGATCATTACCGGTTTTACTTTCGCGCAGGAAACAGGATCGGTTTCTGGAAAGATTACTGATGCTGATACAAATGAAAATCTTCCCGGGGTTAATATCATAATTAAAGGAACTTATTATGGTGCGGCTACAGATATTAATGGACGTTATCTTATTCCATCTGTGAATCCCGGTAATTATACTATTGAAGTATCATTCATCGGTTATAAAACAATGCAGTTTACCGGCGTAAGAGTTGATGCTGGTAATACAGTTCAGATAGATGTTAAACTTGAAGAAAGTGTCTTAACTCTGGATCAGGATGTAGTGGTTGTTGGTGATAAACCGCTTCTTGATGTTGAGGAGACACAGAGTAAAAGAACTATTTCACGTGAGGATATTGAAAATTCAATTGTGGAAAATATCACAGATGTTGTAACACAACAAGCAGGGGTAATCAAATCCGATAATGCTATTCATATTCGCGGAGGCAGATCTTATGAAAATGCATTTCTTCTTGATGGAGTATCTGTTCAGGATCCTCTGGCCGGAACAGGATTCGGACTTCAGTTAAGTGCTGCCGCAATTGAGGAAGTTGAAGTGATAACCGGTGGATTTAATGCTGAATTCGGTCAGGCTACTTCAGGGGTCGTGAACGTTAAAACCAGAGAGGGCAGTGCCAAATATAGCGGGTTTATTTCTTATAAGCGTGATAATTTTGGTGACAAAACTTCTTCGCATGTATTTAACCTGGATATTGCAGAAGCAAACCTGAGTGGACCTGAACCAGTTTTTTCAGTTCTGTTACCTGCATTGGGAATTCAGATTCCCGGTGAAGTAACATTCTTCACAAATTTTTATGTTGGTATGAGCGATGGAATTACACAGGGATATAATAAGTCAACTGCAAATCAATTATATTCTTCAACATTTTACGGAACACGGTTCTCACCCAGAGCGGAGAACAGTTGGTTTTGGCTTGGTAAGATTACCTATAAATATTCACCTACATTAAAATTTAATTATTCATTTAATCAGTCTGTAAATATTAATCAGAATTCACAATCGCTTCAGTCAAATCTTGAGTATGTGGAGCCGAGTCCGGGCTATCAGTATGAGTTTCAGAATATACTGGATAATGCAAATACATTCACTCATAACAATAAATATCATTCATTCGGAATAACACACACTTTAAATCCAAAAACTTTTTATGAACTTAAATTCAATCACTTTTATACTAATCTAAGAGCCGATGCAAATGGGAAGATGTGGTATGAGTATGATGAACCGAAAGATATAACAAATTTTCCTATTGAGTATTATAATACAGGAAGAGATACGATCGGAGTTATTCCCGGTGATGGTTTCTGGGATACTGGAAATCCTTTTACCTGGCGTGATCATTTTATGCAGGAGTTTTCTATCCGCGGCGATTTAACAAGTTTCTTCGATGAAAAAAATAAATTTAAAGCCGGATTCAATTTTCAATTCCAGGAAATGCAGGTAATCGATATTTTCAGACCATGGATTGGCGAACTCGGTTTAAATAATGATATATATCGTGTATATCCTGCATTAGGTTCTGTGTATGCGCAGGATAATATTAACTTCAGCGGTATGATATTAAACTTCGGGTTAAGAATGGATTACTGGTTCCCCGGTAAATATGTTGATGATGCTGTGGAAAATCCGGATGTTGTTACCATTCCGGATGAAACAAGGGCGAATTATAAAAGCGATTCCTTTAGCTGGGTTGGCAACAGGAGATTTAAAGCCAGATTGTCTCCGCGACTTGGTATATCCCATCCGGTGTCGGATAATCAGACATTGTTTTTTTCATATGGTCATTTTAGTAAATGGCCTAAGCCTCAGTTTATTTACGCAAAGCTTGATCCGGCTAATGCGCAGTCGTCATTTCAACGTTTTGGAAATCCTAACCTGGATCCTGAAACAACCGTCGCTTATGAATTAGGTGTGAGAACACAGTTTACTAATGATGATGTACTTACAATAACAACTTACTATAAAGATATTTTTGATTATGTAAGCACAAGAACAGCAAGAATTACTTCTGCAAGATTTGCCACACAGAGGTTTATTACATATGTAAACACCGATTATGCACGATCGAGAGGAATTGAATTTGAGTTTAAAAAACGAATTGCAAAATGGTTTACAGGAAGTGCATCGGTTTCTTATGCAATAGTAACAGGAAAAAGTTCATCTGCCGATGAAGGTGTACTGGTTCTAACAGGTGACCTGGATGAATCGATCAAAGAGGAATTTCTTTCATGGGATCGCCCGTTAACTGCAACATTGGCTGCAAACTTTTATGTAGAAAAAGGAAATCCGCTTTTCGGATTTGCACCAGGAATTCTCGATGATATTAATTTGTATGCAAGAATATTTTTTCAGTCGGGGAAAAGATACACTCCTGCAGTGTTCACAGGCAATTACAGTTCTGACGGCAGACCGGATTTTGAATTCCTGAGATCTGACAGGAATAGTAATATTGGTGATAACTGGTATTGGATGGATCTGAATCTTGAGAAATATTTTTCAATAAGCGGATTCAGGTTTTCTGTGTTTATGGAAATAAATAATTTACTGGACTTTAAAAACTCTGCCATCATTAATCCCGTAACAGGCAAGGCATACGAATATGGTGATCCGATTCCTAATACATGGAATGATCCGAACTATCCGGATCTTCAGGCACCAATATCTCCGTATCCCGATAATCCGGCAAGATATTTAACAAGAAGAAATGTGAAGTTTGGTGTTACTCTTAGGTTTTAAATACGGAAAAAGAAATAGTATATCATCATTGATGCTCTTGTATAAACAAAAGTTCATAGAATAATATTGAAGCTCTTATTAAAAAGATTATGCATAAATTTATAATTTTATCAATAGTGTTACTGTTTTCATATAATGAAACCAACGCACAGCTATTTCCTGTACTTGGCGGACAGCGGGCAGGAATATCAACTGCACAATTTTTGAAGATTGGAGTTGGGGGAAGAGCTTCCGCAATGGGTGATGCTTTTGTTGCTATTGCAGATGATGCATCTGCACTTTACTGGAATCCTGCCGGATTAACACAATTCAACCAGCATCAGATAATCTTTTCTCACAACCGATGGGTGGTTGATATAAATCATGATTTTGTCGGCGGAGTTTATCACCTTGATGAATCTAATTCTTTTGGTATCGGATTTACCGCATTAACTATGCAGAAGATGAAGGTGACTACAGAGTTTGCACCTTTCGGAACAGGGGAATATTTTGGATTCAGTGATATAGCAATTGCCGTAACTTATTCACGTAAGATGACAGATCAGTTCAGCTTTGGCGGAACTGTTAGATATATAGAGGAAACTCTGGATAAATTAAAGATGCGTGGTTTTATGATTGACCTTGGAACCTTTTACTGGACCGGGTTGGGTACAACAAGATTCGCAGTGGCGGTATCTAACTTTGGTAATAACCTTGCCCCGGATGGAGATGTTGTTCTTGTAGGTAAAAGAAATGTTTCAGATTGGCAGGAGTTTGCACCGCCGACAGTATTCAGAATTGGATTTGCTTTTGAACCTTACCAGGACAATGAACACTCCATTACAACTTCTATACAGCTTAATCATCCAAATGATAATAGTGAAAATGTCTCATCAGGTTTAGAGTATACATGGAACAAAACAGTATTTTTAAGGGGCGGGTATAAGTTTAATGTTGAAGAACAGAATATTACTTTCGGAGCAGGTGTAAGCGTTCCTATAAGCATAGCAGAATTTACAATGGATTATGCTTATTCGAACTTTACAAGATTAGGATCAGCACATAGATTTTCAATACTGTTGGGATTATGATGAGGGATAATTTGTTAAAATTCATATTAGCAGTACTATTATCAATCTTTGCATTCAGTTGTGTAGAAAAGTTTGAACCGCCTGTTTCTACCGGACAGCAGGGTAATATAGCAGGTGATACTGTTTATGTTCAGATCAATCCCGCATGGGAAGGATTTAATAATCCTCAGGATATATTCATCGGACATGAACCATTTATTTATGTAGCTGATACGGACAATAACCGCATCGTAATGATGAATCTTGCTGGCGACATACTTGGAACACGCGAGATACAAAAACCAGTTGCAATTTCACAGGATTATCAGCTTAACCTGATTGTCTGTGCAGAGTTCGATACTGCCGGGCAAACATTCGGCGGCGTCTTTAAATTAGATCTTTACTCATCGGGACATGACATTTCATCGGCCCAATTAAAGCGCGTAATGCCAAGACCCGGATTCTCATCTGATTTAAGAGCCGGGGTTCGTTTTACAGGTGTTTGCACTTTCTACGATAATTCTTTTTATATCGCCAGATCGGGTCCGAATAACAGCAGTATATTCGATCCCGATAATTCAATCCTTATTTTCGAAAAGAGATTACTTGCTAATGGTTCTAAAGTAGATACCCTGATAGGACGACTACCTGCATTAGCACCACTCGGGACAGGATTGATGACCGCTAACGGTGTCAGTTCATTAACATCATTTAAAAGACGAAATAACGATTTTATAATGACCTTAACCGGCAACACAAGTTTTAAAAGCCAGTGGTTATATTTTAATTTTGCTTCTGAGACTCCTGGCTATGAAAACAGGTTATCGCCGGGCAGCAATACTCTAATGCTTCCTAATAAATTTATACAGCCGGAAGGAGCAGCAATTGATAATACCGGAAATATATTTGTTGCCGATGCCGCTGCGGACAGCATTTATAAATTCAATTCTTTCGGCGATGAACTTCAGTCTTTCGGCGGACCGGAACTATTTAATCAGCCTGTTTCGGTTGAATTTTTTGACAGAACTTTGTATGTGGTTGACAGCGGGAATAATAAAATTTTAAGATTCATATTATCAACGGATTTAAGATGAGAATATTTCAATTTGCTTTTTGTGTGTTTTTATTCAATGTTTATTTGTACTCACAGCCGGTCATCATTAATGAAATTTATAACTCAGGCGGCAATGATGAATGGATTGAACTGCTTGTTGTTGAAGACAGTCTCGATTTACGAAACTGGGATATAAGAGATTTCAGCAGCTCCGGCACTGCCCAGCAGCCGCTGGTGTTTTCAAATCATTCATTGTGGAGTAACCTTAAAGCTGGTACAATTATTATTGTTGCCCGACCTGAAAATACTTTTTCAGAGAATTTAGATCCCAGTGATTATTTGCTTGTAGTTAAATCCAATAACGCTCTTTATTTTTCCGGAAATGTATTTTTAATTGCCGGAGGTTCAGAAGCCGTTCAGATTAGGAACAGTTCGCAACTTCATATATTTGGTGTTTCGTGGGGTTCTGCTAATTCCGGCAGTATTCCAAATCCCAAAGTACATTTCGACGGAAGTTCTACTAGCGGCACATCTGTTTATTTTAATGAGGATAGTATTTCTGAATTAACGATTGTTGCAAACTGGACTATCAATGGGACTCCTTCAATGGGTATTGGTAATACTACTGCTAATAATAATTGGATATTAGCTTTAAGAGCTCGTCCCGAGGGATCCGGAATAGTGATTATTTCACCTCAGGTTGCATCGGGAGATACGGTTATCAACCTTAGCTTTAATTATATACGCGATCCTCAGTACAACATAAATACACTAAAAATTATTTTTCCAGAAGAGTTTACCTGGTCGCAGAATTCTGCACAGATCAATATTGAAAATTTTAATGCCACTACTGTTGTTTCAGAAGATACTATATTGTTTTCAGATATTAATTTCTTAAACGACTCTGTTATAATTTCAATTGCTGATGTTACTACTCCTTTTTTTACGGGTAATTACAAATTTGTATTTCAATCGGGTGTAAGCCCGGTTCTTGCAGATGTAAGCCCTTTACCTGTACTTACTGTTTACGGAGCTGCAATCCCAATTGCACAGGCTAAGGAAAATGATGAAAACGGTATTGCAGTTTATTCAGGTGATTTAGTTACTATACGAGGAATTGTTACCGTTGCAAATCACTTCGGAAGTCCAAGTTATGTTCAGGACAATAGCGGTGGTATCTCAATATTTAATACTGCATTTTCAAATTCCATACAGATAGGTGATGAACTTATTGTATCAGGCATAATCACCCAGTTTAATGGATTAAATCAACTTGAGTTTCCAATCCTTCATAATATTATGAGCAGCGGGAACTTGGTTGAACCTTTAATTGCCACACCAACTCAGCTCAGGAATGATGGTATTGGCGGAGTAGAGAATTTTGAAGGCAGGTTAGTTCGTGTAAACGGAGTACTTGTTACCGAATTAAATGGTACACCTGTTGCAAACTGGGCTTATAAAAATTATTTGTTAACCGGTGCAGATGCTTCAGACACTGTTCAAATAAGAATTGATAATGACACAGATATTATAGGAACTGTAGCGCCGGCAGGCAGATTTGATGTGGTTGGTGTTCTCAGTCAATTTAAACCTACTTTGCCGTTTATTGGTGGTTATCAGTTGATGCCGAGGATGTCAGACGATGTTATTTCAACCGGTCCTATAATTGAACAATTCCCTGAGGAAGTTGACCTTACATCTAACTCAATAACATTAGAATGGCGTACCATAAATCCCGGTACATCAAGAATAAGGTATGGCACTACAACGAGCTATGAACTCGGTGTTGTGGAACCGGACAGCATATTAAGGACTATTCACAATGTTACAGTAAGCGGTTTAAATACAGCAACCATTTATAACCTGCAGGCTTTTTCTGTTGCTAATTCAGATACAAGTTTTTCCGGCAATATTATATCCAGCACTACATCTGCTTCACCAACTACCGGTGAAATTAATGTTTACTTTAATAAAAATGTTGAATCAAGTGTTTCATCGGGAGTAACTGCAAACCAGAATGCAAATTTCCCCGGCATTATAATTCAGCGGATTAACAATGCAAAACGTTCAGTTGATGTTGCTTTATATAGTCTGAGCGGTACTGTGGGAGCTAATATTGCAAGTGCATTGGTCAATGCTAAAAACCGCGGAGTTAAAGTAAGAGTTATAGGTGAATATGATACAAGAACTACTGCTCCGTGGACCACATTAATTAATAATGGAATTCCATATATAAATGATGCTTTCGGGAATAATGATGGTGCCGGTTTACATCATAATAAATTTTTTATAATTGATTACAGAGACGGAGCACCTGATAGCGTCTGGGTAATAACCGGTTCTTGGAATCCGACAGACCCGGGAACTAACGATGACCGGCAGAATATAGTTGAGATTCAGGACGTTGCATTAGCAGGTGCATACACAGTTGAATTTGAAGAACAATGGGGCAGCAACACTGATGTACCTGATGCACAGAATTCTAGGTTCGGAGCCAGAAAGTTTAATAACACTCCGCATAATTTTATTATCGGAGGGGTGAAAATCCAGAGTTACTTCAGTCCAAGTGACCAGACCACATCTAAAATCGCAAAAACAATGTCCCTTGCAGAAAAGTCTGTAAACGGTTCTATTATGACTTTCACACGCAGAGACCTTGCAGATACAGTAATTGCAGTTAAAAACAGGGGAAGGAAAGCACGGGTTATTCTTAGCAATAATACTGATACCGGGTCCCAGTATTTTTATTTACAATCTAACGGTGTAGATATAAGATTGAAAAATTTCAGTCCTGGTTTATTACATCATAAATATGCCGTAGTTGATGCTGAACCGCTTGGTTATACTCCTTATGTTATTACAGGTTCACATAACTGGTCATCATCAGCTGAAAACAGTAATGATGAAAATACTTTGATTATTCAGGATGACCAGACAGCAAACTTTTATCTCCAGGAATTTGCGGCAAGATATTACGAAGCTAATGGTACGGATTCTATAAATATTGTTACAAGTATTAATGATGAACCGGGAATTGTAACTGATTTTTCGCTGATGCAGAATTTTCCAAATCCTTTTAACCCTGTAACGACTATTCGTTTTCAGATGCCGTTCTCTCAAAAAGCCGAACTTAAAATTTATGATGTATTAGGCAGGGAAGTAAAAGAATTATTTAATGATATCGCTCCGGCAGGTATTATAACAATAGAGTTTAATGCGGGCGATCTGGCAAGCGGTGTATATATTTACAGATTAAAGACTGAAAATTTTATAGATTCAAAGAAGTTGATATTGTTGAAATAATAACAACGTCCAGAGTGTAATTTTATTTGTATAAAAAGGGTTCAATACGTAATTTTGTCCTTCTCTTTTCAAATTATTAGGAAAAAAAATGAGCGAAAAAAAAGGTAATATAATCCAGATAATCGGACCTGTTGTTGATATTGAATTTGAAGAAGGTCAGTTGCCTGAAATTTATAATGCATTAAGAATTCCGAGAACATCTGTGGAAGGTGTT
>JAWOIK010000245.1:0-17606 GCA_046484705.1 Ignavibacteriaceae bacterium
TTGCAGCGTTATACTGTGCAGAAGTAATTGCATACTTTGAAATAACATCATCATACTGTTTCTTGGTTATTGATTTAGATTTATAAAGGTTTTCAAATCGTTCTTTATCTTTTTCAGCAGATTGATAATTTATTTCTGCCTGTTTCAAAGTCTCTTCTGCCTGACTTATGTCTTCTTGCCGGGCGCCAATTTTAAGAAGGTTGTATTGTGCTTCTACAGCCGCTAATGCTGATTCAGCTTCAAGAAGTTTCAATTCATAAGTTTGCGGATCAATTAACATTACCGTATCTCCCTTAAATATTTGTTCCCCTTCATCTTTAAGAATTGAAATAACTCTTCCACTGACCTGAGAACTAACGACCACATTAATTGATTCGATATTTCCTGATACTTCTATGATGGATTCATCGTCTCCTCTTCCGCAGGAAATTAATGTTAATGACGTTGTAACAAGAAGAAGATAAATTATTTTTTTCATTGTAATACCTTACTAAATGATTTATTAAACTCTTTTTTACCTTTCTCAGTAAGTATTCCGCTTATTACTATTCTGAATGCATAACGTGCAGCTTCAATTATTGAGAAATCATTATTAAGTACGAAATCAGGGTTTACTATTGATCTTACAGAAGCAACAAGTACATTCATTATAATGCTGGTTGGGTAATCAAGAAATAAACCTTCCTTTTTCCCCTGGTCAATAACTTTGGTTATATTGCCGAACATCATTTCAGTTCTAAAATTATCAATCTCATTCCATAAAGAAGGGTAATGTCTTTTTAACTCATCTAATCTGGCAGCTGAAATTTTTTCAGAAGCTTTAGCAAGTATGTTTATTAAATCACCAAGTTTTTCAATAGCATTTTTGTCTGATTGCAAAGCCGGTACTATTTTACTTTTCATTCTGTGCATAAAGTACTTTACAATTGTATGAACGAGTTCATCCTTGGAGGGAAAAAATTTGTAAATAGTCTTTTTACTCATTCTCAATTCAGATGCGATTTCATCCATAGTGGTTTTATAAAAACCATCCCTGAAAAATTTTTCTTCCGTATGCTCTATTATTTTTTTCTGCTCTTCCATAATTACTCCTGGAAACTAATTTCGTTTTTCTGGTTTCCAACTTACAAAATGGAAACTATTTTGTCAAGAATTAGTTTCCAAAATTTTTTCCTGGTGAATTTGATCACATATTGACATAAGAAAAGTTAATTATTAACATTAATCAGCAAAAAATAAAGAGGGTAGCTATGCGCACATTATATTTTTTAGTCACATTCGTCTTGATATCATCACATTCCTTTTCTCAACAGAAACTTGAAGAAGACATTGAAGTCGCATATCAAAATGCAAAAAAAGGACTTTACTGGGCTTTAGCCAACATCCCGCCGAAGAAAGCACGACTCGATAATAATCTTATAGGTAATGACATACTGATTGCAAATGTGCGTCTGTCAAAGGAAATTAACGGAGTAAAAGTAGAGTCTGTTGGATATTTCCACTCTAATGAAGTGAAGATTGTTGTATTTAAATCCAATGAAAGTCTGATTAAGGATGGATATATAACTGCACCGCCGACGATATCAGAAGATTCATCAGATTAGAAAAGTGTATTTTTTATTGCGATTTTTCTTGACACAAACAAAAATTTTTCGTATTTCTGTAATGAAAATTACATTATTTACTAACTATGTAATTAGAGTTACAGATGGAACTTTCCCGACTCATAGAATTATTCCTTCAAACCGCGAGAATAAATGCGCTTTCCGGTAATGAAAAACCATTAGCTGATTTTATACGATCATTCCTGTCGCAATATAATTATACAGTATCTGAAGACGATTCAAAGCAATACTCAAACAGCAATACCGGAAATTTAATTTGCAGGGTTGGCAGTGGAGGGAATTTTTTACTTTCATCACATATGGATACAGCAAGACCAACAGAAAGTGTAAAACCTGTTATTAATCATGAAAAAATAACTTCGTCGGGTGATACTGTGCTTGGAGTGGATAACCGTGCCGGTGTTTCCGCTTTACTTTACACGCTGGAAAAAATTGCAAAAGAAAAAATACCTGTGAAAGATTTTACAGTTGTGTTTACAACTTGTGAAGAAACAACATTATTCGGTTCAAAGAACCTTGGCGTTAATGGCAATATAAAAAAAGGTTTTGTGTTTGACTCAGGATATCGTCCAGGAAATTTTATCCATTCAGCCTGCGGTGCTCTCGGGTTTAAAATTAAAATTATTGGAAAAGCTTCACATTCCGGAATTTCACCTGAAAAAGGTATTAACTCAATGCTTTCAGCTTCAAAAGCAATCAGCCGGTTACCGTTGGGCAGGATCGATGATGAAACGACAATGAATATCGGTTTGCTTAAAGGAGGTTCAGCAGTAAATGTAATTCCGGAACTTACAGAACTGGAAGGCGAAGTCAGATCATTCGATTTGAAAAAAGCTGAAAAATATTTCAATCTGCTTGTCAATGTTTTTAAAAATGAATCTGAATCAGTCGGAGCAAAATTTGAATTGCAGTACGATTGGGATTTTTTGCCATTCACAGTGCCGGAAGATTCTGAAGTTTACAAAGAAACAATAAATGCTTTAACAAAAGTTGGATTAAACCCAACACCAAAAATATCCTTAGGTGGAAGCGATGCCAATTCTTTTAATGGGAACGGCATTCAATCAGTGAATTTGGGCATAGGTGCCCAGAATCCGCATTCCAATGAAGAATTTATTTTTATCGAAGATCTGTACAAAACTGCAGATATAGCACTCGAACTAGTAAAGAAGAATTAATGCTTATGAAAAATTTTTTACTTTGCATTTCCATTCTACTCTTAGTATTTGTTGATGAAGGCTGTTTTGCTCAATCTTCAAAAGGACATCTTGTTATTATCGGCGGTGGTAAACGTCATGATTATATTATGCAGAAAATTGTTGACCTCGCCGGTGGTAAAGATGCAAGGATGATCGTAATTCCAAATGCTAGTTCAGAACCTCTTGAAACCGCTCAACGTCAATCCAATGAATTAAAAGAATATGGTATTGCTTCCTCAGATTTTCTCATCTTTACTAAAGAATCTGCAGATGCTGATAGTAACTTAAAAAAACTTGAAGGAGTAACGGGAATATTTTTCTCAGGCGGTGATCAAAGTAATCTTACAAGAGATATGCTTGGAACGAAAATTCTTGAAAGAATTTATGAAATTTATAATAACGGCGGAGTCATTAGCGGAACAAGTGCTGGCGCTGCTGTTATGAGTGAAGTTATGATAACAGGTAATGAACTTATAAATAAAGACTCCAACAGCGCATTTAATTCAATTCAAAAAAATAATATTGAAGTAAAACAGGGATTTGGTTTTATAAAATCAGCAATTGTCGATCAGCATTTTATTAAAAGAAAAAGAAATAACAGATTAATATCCCTAGTGATTGAAAATCCTCATCTACCCGGAATTGCAATTGATGAAGCAACATCAATTATTGTTTATCCCGATGACACAATTGAGGTTCTCGGCGAAAGTCAGGTTTTAATTCTTGATGCATGTAATGCAAAAAATATAAGAGCAGATAGAAATGGAAACCTGCGTGCAGATAATATTAAAATGCACTTATTAATTAATGGCGATAAATTCAATCTTAAAACAAAAGATGTTATTGAATGAGTACTAATGATAAAAAATATAAATTTAAGTTAAAGGTACCAAATACTTATCTTCTTATTTTTTCTTTGCTTGTTATAATTGCCGCACTAACATGGATAATTCCCGGCGGTGAATATGAAAGAACTACAATGAATGGAAGAGAGGTTGTAGTTCAGAATTCTTTCAAATATGTTGACAACAACCCCCAGGGATTTTTTGCTCTATTCATTTCTCCATTAAAAGGATTTGTTGAAGCGGGATTAATAATTGGATTCGTTTTAATTGTTGGCGGTGCATTTAATGTACTGGCAAAAACAAAAGCAATTGATTCACTTATAAATAAACTTGCGAAGGCTCATAAAGAATCAAAGTCTTTACAAAAATTATTTATTCCTATTCTTCTGATTATGTTTTCCCTTGGTGGAGCTACATTCGGAATGAATGAAGAAATTATTCCGTTTGTACTAATTATTGTTCCCATTTGTCTTGCACTTGGTTATGATTCAATAGTTGGTGTTGCAATTCCTTTGGTTGGTGCGCATGTTGGTTTTGCCAGCGCGTTTCTTAATCCATTTAATGTTGGCATTGCTCAGGGTATTGCGGAAGTTCCATTATTTTCCGGAATAGGTTATAGAGTTATCTGCTGGGTGATTTCTACAATTGTAGCAATATTGTTCATGTTATATTATGTAAAAAAGATTTCTAAAAATCCTGAAGCCAGTCCCACCTATGCTGAAGATAATGTTAGAAGAAAAAATGAACACTTCGATCACATCTATAATAATAACAATCACTTTTCCTTAAAGCACAAATTGGTACTTATTACATTTGCACTTTCACTTATAATGCTTGTAATTGGTGTGATAGAGTTTAAGTGGTTCATTGAAGAAATAGCGGCTATGTTTTTTATTATGGGAATATTAGTCGGTATTATCGGCGGATTAAAAAGTGAAGAACTTATAAAAGCATTTATTGATGGCGCAAAAGATCTGGTTGGAACAGCATTTATAATTGCATTAGCAAGAGCAACCTTAGTTATATCACGCGATGGTCAAATTATTGATACAATACTTTATGGACTTGCTCCTCTGATTGAATCATCATCACCAATTTTTGCATCTCAGAAAATGTTTGTTGTCCAGGCAATAATCAATTTCTTCGTTCATTCAGGAAGCGGACAGGCTGCTTTAACTATGCCCATTATGGCTCCGCTCTCGGATCTTGCCGGAGTATCAAGACAAACTGCCATTCTTGCATTTCAATTGGGTGAGTACACAAATATAATTATTCCAACATCGGCTGTAACCATGGGTGCACTTTCAATGGCAAAAGTGCCGTGGGATAAATGGGCAAAATGGGTTTTTCCTTTATTAATAATCTTTTTTGTTCTCGGATTTTTACTGCTTATTCCGCCAAATCTAATGGGTTGGAATTAGAAAATTATTTCAAATTAATAATTGATCGGAGGTTCTATGAAGTTCACAAATATACTTTTTTCTTTGATCTTACTCTTTACTTTTATAGTAGAGGAAATACCGGCACAATCCTTCCAAACCGGTGAAATTGAAATTGTAATGAGTGTTTTTGGAAGAGTCAGAGTCTTAAAAGACCCCGAAGCTGTACGGCAGATTGATCGCTCTAATTTTCTTGCGGGGGTAAATCCTAATTACGTTTTCAGTTATTTGCTTTCTACTGAACCCGAAGATTCAATGATGAATATAGATAACCCGCTATTAAGTGACTTTGAGATCTATGGTTCGGTGAATAACACTTATGATACTACGGGTCAATCACCGGATTTTCTTGTAAAACATAATGTTTATGGCTGGAACGGAGGGGGTTATGCATTGGTTAAGTTTACTGTGATTAATCGTGAATCGGTTTCTCTTAATACATATATGGGTATGGAAATGATTTCACAGATTGATGGGAGCTATGGGCTTGAGAATGTTGAATATTTACCTGATTCAAAAATTATTTCTCACTATCGACTTCCTGCATCAACTTATGTTGGGTACAAACTGTTGTCTCATGAAATGCCCACTTTAAGATCGATTGAGTGGTACAGTGGTTATAATATCAGTAATCCGGATTTGTTTGATTGGATATCCTATGGACAGATAGATACACTTTATGAATCAGGCGGAGACGGTGCCGTTAGCTTCTTTGGTACTAATGCTATGAATATCGGTGCCGGAGATTCTGTTGTAATGTGGGTTGGTATTTCAATAGGCGAAAATGACTCTACAATGATTGAGAATATGTCCTTGGCTGAATCAAAGTATGGAATTATAACAAAAGTTGAAGATGTTACTACATCCATTCCAACGTCGTATGAACTGAAACAAAATTATCCAAACCCGTTTAACCCATCTACTGCAATCCAGTTCTCAGTTCCTGCAACCGACTTTGTCTCGCTTAAGGTGTATGATGTATTAGGTAAAGAAATTGAAGTTCTTATTAATCAGGAATTGGGTATTGGAAGCTACGAAGTTCAGTTTGATGCAGGTTCGTTATCCAGCGGAATTTATTTCTATCAGTTAACCACAGGTAATTATACAGAAACTAAAAAAATGAATTTAATTAAGTAATCAATAAGAGGTTTAAGGTGAAAAGATCATATTTGTTTTTAGTTCTTTTTTTATTCACTTCCATTTTTACAATGGAAAGTTTTGCACAAAGTTTTTACACCGGAGCAATAGGTATAACTCAAAGTAATGGTGGAAGAACAAGAGTGTTCGCAGATAATTTGACAACACGTCAACTTGACAGAATTTCTGTTCTTGTTGGAGTAAGTTCATCGCAGGTATTCGATTATAACGAGGATCAGAATGGTCTCGTTCCCGCAGCTACAGTACCTTCACCTTCATTAAGTGACTTTGAAGTTACCTCAACAATAGATAATACTTATTCTAACCTTCCCCCTTATGTTGAGGTGGCAATGAATATATACGGCTGGACTAATGGAGCTTATCTTCTGGTGAAGATGAATGTAAAAAATAATGAAGCCGCTGCCATAAATGCTGTGATTGGATTGGAAGTAATTCCGCAAATTGACGGGACTTATGGAAACGAAACTGTACAATGGAATGCTGCTTCTCAAACCGTTCTTATGAATAAAACAACTTGGGCAGGAATTAAATTCTTTTCCGGTGTGCAGACAGCATTAAAGTCTATTGAATGGACAAGTGGTTACGGCAATGACTCTTTGTACTACGCCTGGTTAACTCAAGGATCATTTGATTCCCCATTAACGGTTGGGGCTGATGGAGCCGTTGCAATTCTTGGACAGGCTCCTGTTCCTTTGACTCCGGGACAATCAACCGACTTTTATTTTGGTATTTCGATTGGTGCTGATCAGTCAGCTTGCTTGGCAAATATGGATCTATGCCAGGGGCGATACAATGTTATAGTTCCTGTTGAATTAACATCATTTACTGCTGATATTTTGGGCAGCAAGGTTTCTCTCAATTGGTCAACAGCTACAGAGGTTAACAATTGGGGTTTTGAAATTGAAAGAAAGACCAACAGTGAAGCTGAATGGACCAGAGTTGGATATAAAGAAGGTGTTGGCACAACAACACAGACTCAAAACTATTCATTTATAGATGATATCTCCGGCGTTAAATCTGATGTAATTTATTACAGGCTTAAACAAATTGACTTCAACGGTTCTTTTACATACTATGGCGGCATTGAAGTGGAAAACAATTTTGCGCCTGATAATTTTGTGCTTGAACAGAATTTTCCGAATCCGTTTAACCCCTCAACAAAAATTTCTTTTGGTATTCCTGAAAGAACAAATGTTTTGCTGAGAGTATTTAATACGATAGGTGAAGAAATTGCAATAATTGCCAGCGGTATTTATGAAGCAGGAACTTATAATTTTGATTTTGATGCTTCAAAACTGCCATCCGGAATATATATATATGCCCTGCAGACGGAGAATTCAGTTATCTCCAAAAAAATGACTTTGTTAAAATAATTTTCAGTCTGCATTATAAATGTGAATTTTTTATATGGACAGATATAAACAAATACAAGAAAAGATTAAGGGGAAGTATAATACACTTCCCCGAAATCATAAGAAGGTGGCGGATTATTTTATTGACAACTTTGACAGAATACCCTTTCTTAATGTACAGGATATTGCGAAAAGTACGGGTACTAGTGTTGCGTCTGTTGTAAGATTTGCACAAAGAGTTGGTTTTGAAGGATTCAGTGAGATACGTGATGCCGTTGCTGAAACATTGCAGGATCAGATGAATAATAAAACAATCTTCCCATTGTTTGACAAGCATTCTGTAGAGGAGGATCTACTTACCGAAGTTGCCAATGTTGATATTATGAACATTAATAATACTCTTAACCTGATAGAACGAAAAACCTTTAATGATGTAATTAACAGAATTCAAAAAGCTGAGAGAGTGTTTACTGCAGGACTTGGCATTTCATATCTGCTTTCCGAAATACTTGCTTATCAACTGACGCAGGTAGGGATTGATTCTACTGTGCTTAAACACACTCATACACTGTTCCATGAACAGATTTTGTTCATGAACAAGAAAGATCTGCTTATAGTTTTTTCTTTTCCGCCATATTCAAAAGAAACTGTTGAGGCTGCAAGCTTTGCAAAAAACAGAAATATAGATGTAATTGCAATAACAAATAAACATGCTTCACCGGTTACTTTTTTTACTAAAGCAAACCTGATTGTTAAAAGTGAAAACATGCTTTTCACAAACTCATTTGCAGCCATATCAGTTTTGATAAACGCCATAGCAACTGCATGTGCATTAAAAAGAAAAAGCAGGGCTCAAAAAATTTTGAAGGAAACTGAGGAAATAATGGAAAGTCAGAGCCAGATAATTACAGGGAGTGAAAAATGAAAAAATTAGTAATATTATTAATTGTAATTCCGTTCCTTCTTTTTGCCGGAACAACAGGAAAGCTGACAGGAATAATAACGGATGCTCAAACAGGCGAGCCATTAATAGGTGCAAACATAATTATTGAAGGAACGGATTTTGGCGCAGCTTCCAATGTGAATGGAGAATATGTTATTCTTAACATCCCCCCTGGCAGATATAATGTTAAAATAAGTTTTATTGGTTATGAAACAGTTGTTTACACTGATGTAATAATAATCGTTGATCAAACAACCCAGTTATCAGCAGATATCAATCCCCAAAGCATTGAAGTTGATGAAGTAGTTGTAGTTGCTCCATCACCTATGATTCAAAAAGATATCACCAGTTCAATCTCTGTAATCAGTCGTGAGGAAATTGAATCTTTGCCTGTCTCAACATTTACACAGCTTCTTTCGCTTCAGGCAGGAGTTGTTACAACCGGAAGCTCACTTCATATAAGAGGCGGTAGATCTAATGAAATTGCTTTCCTGGTTGATGGAATGTATGTAACAGACCCGCTGCTTGGGGGATTGGCAACGCAAATAAATAATGACGCTATCCAGGAAATGAGTATGCTAAGCGGTACGTTTAATGCAGAATATGGTAACTCGATGAGCGGAGTTGTAAACATTGTTACGAGAGATGGTACGGATAAGTTTTCGGCAAAGCTTGAAGCCAGAACCAGTGAATTTGGCGTAGAAAGATACAGCAGCCTTTTAGAAAATCGTATTAACGGAAGTTTAAGCGGTCCTATGCTTATTCAGGGTATAAAATATTTTCTGTCTGCTGAACTCGATAAAAGAGGTAATTATCTGCCGTTTGGTTATAATAATGAAAAAACTTTTTTTGCAAAACTTACCACTACACTTGTTCCATATGTTAAAATTTCTTTTGCTAACAGAGGAAGTATCGGTAAAAGACAAAGTTACAGTCATTCATATAGTTTTATTCCTGAACAGTATTTGAGAAGAAGAACCGATAGCTGGCAAAGTTCTGTAACACTAACACATTCTGTAACCAATAATTTTTTCTATGACCTGCGCGGTTCATACTTCAACCAGGGTTATTATTCCGGAGTAGACAAAGACACATCTGAATATCTTGCCAGCAATGAGTTTGAATATTTTGAGGATATAGGAACCGGATTTGAATTCTATAAGAAAGCTAATCCATTACAGCTAACAGACAGCAGAACAGCAACTGTGGATTTAAAAGGAGATGCAGTCTGGCAGTTTGGTTCTGTAAATGAAATTAAATTCGGCGCATCCTTTAAAAAACATAAGCTCAGATTATATAGTATCTATGATCCCAAAAGAAACTTTCCATACATAGATGATTATATTACAGAACCATTTGAACTGGCAGGATACGCACAGGATAAAATTGAACTGCCCTACCTTGTTATAAATCTTGGCTTAAGATATGATTATATGAATGCTAATGTTGCATTCAGGGATAATCCGCTTGATCCTAATTCAATTATCAAGGTAAAGTCTCGTTCACAGCTTTCTCCAAGAGTAGGAATTGCACATCCGATTTCGGAGAATACAAAACTCCATTTCTCATATGGTCACTTCTTTCAGAACCCCGATTTCCAGTACCTCTTCGAAAACAAACAATATGATCTTAATGTAAGGGAACCATTGTTCGGTCAGCCTAATCTTGATGCTCAGAGAACAATTTCTTATGAAGTTGGTGTTGCTCATCAGTTTACTGATCAAATGGCAATTAATCTTACAACATATTATCGTGATATTACGGGATTGATAGGAACAAGATATTTGTTCCCATATGTTGAAGGAAGATATACAGGATATACACTTTATGTAAATGAAGATTATGCAAATATTAAAGGACTGGAATTGACCCTGGATATAAGAAGAGATAAACATTTCTCAGGAGGATTAACCTATACTTACTCCGTTGCAAAAGGAAGTGCTTCATCCGAACGTGAACAATACCCTGGAACACAGGAATCAACTCAGCTTTATTTTCTGGACTTTGACAGAACTCATGTTTTCAATGCAAGCGGAACATATATGATTCTTGAGAATGAAGGACCGGAAGTATTCGGAGCTCATATTCTGGAAAATACAGATATAAGTGTTATTGCAAGAGCAAGCTCGGGAACACCTTATACACCGGGCGGAAGAGATATAGGATTTGTTGTAAGGAATTCATTAAGACAGCCCGCTAATTATAACATCGATCTTATGATTGGTAAAGAATTTGAATTCGGATCGAAAGTAAGATTACGGTTGTTTGCTGAATTGCTTAACCTAACCGATCATAGAAATATCTTATATGTTTACCGTGATACAGGTGAACCGGACTTTACATTCGAAGGTGATCTTTCAACTGAGTATATGCGGGACCCATCAAACTTTGGTCCTCCAAGATCTATACGTCTTGGCTTCACATTCAGATTTAATTAATTACTCCATATAAGGCTGATAATTATGAGAATATACTATTTAGTAACCATATTCATATTGCTAAGCGTAAATATTCTTTCACAAACGGGAAGAGACGACGATGATCCTCCTGTTGATCTTGAAAAAATATTTTCAATAAGGGACAGAGCAGGAGGTACGCATAACGCAAGCAACATAGGTTTATTTTTTGAAAACCGCGGGAAACTGTATCCGCGAAGAATAACCCAGGGTCCTTCCGGTGAATTTCCAATCAATAGCGGTAAACATTATATATACAGAATAAACCCGATGGTTGGAATTCCCGGCAATGTTATACAGGGAAGATACACTGATAACGAAGAATGGGAAGCTGTTGGAGGAATTCAAAATCCCGAGCTTTCACAAATTGCATTCAGCGATAAACCTCAAACCTGGGATCCGGTAAATGGATGGCCTGTAAAAGATGATGAAGGAAACCCCGTTTTTCTTTCCGACCAGGATAGTTATTGTGCTTACAACGACAGTAACAACACCAGGTCAATACTTGGTATTCAGATTGATCAGGTTGGATATACTTATGGTGTAAAGTTTGCGCAGGATATTATTTTCTTCAAATACATAATATCAAATAACAGCCAGAATGATTACGACAGTTTATATTTTGCGCTTTACGCAGATCTGGATATTGGTAACATTAGCGGTGGTGCACCCGAATATAATGATGATAAATTAGATTTTATCAAAGACAAGAACTTTGTTTATTTCTACGACGCTGATGATTATTCGCCTGAGTGGCCTAACGGAAATGTCGGGATGATGGGAGTCGCTTTTCTCAAAACTCCAGAAGTCAATGGTGTTGAACCGGGTGTAACGGATATGCATTATAATCTTTATTATGATGATAGAGATATCGATACTGTTCAATATGGAATTATGTCAAGCAGTCCTTCACTTTATAATTCAACTCTTGGACAATATTACTTCCATTTAGGTAGCAATACAACTCTGAATTATTGTGATCCTGCTACCATCCCTGCTTCGGGACTGGATTTAGTTGCCAACATGAGTTCAGGTCCATACAATTTGAGGAGCGGAGAAAAACTTGAATTCTATACTGCAATAATTGCTGGAGAATCTTTTGAAGAACTTATGTACAGCCTCGATCAGGCATACAGAATTCTTGATTTTAATTTTGAAATCAGCAAACCGCCGGCAACACCTACTTTGTCGTCCTTTGCCGGTGATGAAGAAGTAACTTTATACTGGAATGATATATCAGAATCATCATTTGATAATTTTTCCGGTGAATATGATTTTGAAGGATATCGGCTTTATAAAAGTCTCAATAACGGAGTAACCTGGGATCTTATTGCAGACTTTGATAAGATAAATGATATAGGTTTAGATCGCGGACTTCAGTACAGTTTTACTGATAAGAATGTTATTAACGGAATTGAATACTGGTATTCAATAACAGCATATGACAGAGGTGATGAAGCTCTGGAAAGTCTTGAGAGCTCAAAAGGATCAAACACTGATGCAATAAACCTGAATTCGGTTGTACCTGTATCAGCTGCACTTGGCAGAACACCGGTATCAGCAGGCTCAGCTGAACACTTTGGATCAGGGATCTCGAATTATATTCTTAGTCCAAGTCCGGTTGACGATGAATCATTATCTAATAGTTCATACGAAGTATTTTTCAATTATACATCAAGAACCGACAGGGGTAAGCTTAAAACTGAGGTTGAGATTACCATTGTAGATTCAGCCAAAACCCTTCCACATCAATATGGAATAGCTTTTAAGACAGATAGAATTTTTGATATAGTTAATCTCACCACAGGTGATGTACTTAAGGAAGACAATACATACATTCCAAGAGCATATCCCGGAGTTCGCTATTCGGCAAATGGCAGTGTTATTCCGGGAATTGAATTCAGATTGTTTGACCCTAATCCTGCCGCTCCTGTTGATTCATTGCCGGTGCAGAACGACAGACTTGCATTTGGATATTCAATTAATGCAGTCAAGAATAATACTGATACTGTGCTGGCAAATCGTCCTTTCAGTATTGAAAAACTTCAATCCACAGAGGATGGAATTATCCTTGAGATGCATCCTCCTGAAATTATTAATAATGTATCAAGAGTAGGTGGTACAGATAATTTTGAAATTAACTTTACTGTTAGTGATGAATCATTAGTGATTGATGCAACTTATCTTATATCGGTTACTGGCAGAGGCTTTGATTCAGGTGAAGGATTCATAACTTTGCTTATAAAAAGAGATTCTGTTGAATTAACAATGGATTCACTTAAGAATCTTGGTTCATTTACAATTGATGGAATCAGCTGTATTGTTAATTTCCCTTCAAACAATCCGCCATCAACGGGAAATATAATTTCTTTGACGACTGTAAAACCAGTTCAGCCAAACATACTTGATAAATATAGATTTACAATTAAAGGATCGGTCATTAATCGGGAAACGATTAAAAGTGAAATTAATAGAATAAGAGTTGTTCCTAATCCGTATGTTGTTTCATCTTTATATGAACCTGAGTTCGGCGAGTTAAGACGCGAGCCGTTAAGACAAATTCAGTTCATCAATCTTCCACCCGAATGCACAATTTATATATTTACAATTGATGCAGATCTTGTTAAAACGATTTACCATAGCTCATCAACCGGTACTGCTGTCTGGGATCTTCGTGCTGAAGGTAACAGGGAAATAGCACCGGGAGTTTATATCTATGTAGTGAAAACTGAGGACAGTGAGTTTATGGAACGATTTGCAGTAATCAAATAGCAGCCGGAGTATAATATGAATAAATATTTTATAATAGTTGTACTTTTAGTAATCGCCCAGTTTTCATTTGCACAGAATCCGAATCTTGGTGCAAGCGGCGCACAATTTCTGCAGATTCCAATTGGTGCAAAAGCTGAATCAATGGGCGGCGCAATTATCGGATTGACCGATGATGCATCTTCCGTATTCTGGAATCCTGCGGGTATAGTAAAAGTAAATAACTTTCAGGCATTGTTTTCTTATATCGACTGGTTTAATATGTTCGATGTTAACGCCGCATCAGTAGTGTACAACGCCGGTGATGCCGGAGCATTTGCTGCAAGCATGCTGGTGTTCAGTACGGGTAAAATGGAAATTACTACAGAAACAGAACCAAACGGAACAGGTCGTTTTTTTGATGCAGGCGATCTGGCGCTTGGTATTTCTTATGCCAGGTATTTGACCGATCGTTTTAATGTGGGTGCATCTGTTAAATATGTTTATCAAAGAATCTGGAATGAAACTGCCGCCGGTGTTGCTTTTGATATTGGAACACAATACAGATTGGATTTTCAGAATCTTACTATCGCTATGTCTATGACAAACTTCGGAAGTGATATGAGATATGACGGACCTGATCTCGATTTTACATATAGGAAAGATGAAAACTTTCCTGTCAGCAGGTTAACTCCCAGCAGGTTAACCACAGAGGAATATCCCTTGCCCTTAAACTTCCAGGTGGGAATTGGGTTTGATGTTTTTGAAGCTGATTTTATTAGGATGAAAGGAGCAATTGATGTTACTCATCCGAATGATAATAAAGAACGTGCACATTTTGGTACCGAGTTTTCATTCTTCGACAGGCTTTATTTGAGAGGCGGATATAAATTGAATTATGACGATCAGTCTTTTGCATTTGGCGCAGGTGTTAATCTTTTATGGGCCGGAAATGCAATTTATTTTGATTATGCATATTCAATTTATGACATTCTGCCAAGTGTTCACAGAATAGCTTTACGACTGAGTTTTTAGTTATGATCAAATTAAAAAAATATACTCTATCCATTTTAATTTTTCTTTTCATTTTAAATCGGTCAGCATTAATTCCATGTACCACAGCAGTTGTTTCGGGTAACGCTACTGATGACGGCAGACCCCTGCTGCTTAAGCATAGAGATGCTTCTGAATTACAGAACAGGCTTGTTTACTTTGCAGATGGTAATTTTAAATTTATCGGGCTCGTTAATTCACCCGATAAAAATAATGATGAAGTCTGGGTTGGATTTAATGAAGCTGGATTCGGAATAATGAATTCTGCCTCATATAATCTTAAAAGCAGTGATGATACAACAAAGATAGCAGACCTGGAGGGCATTATAATGAAAATGGCTTTGGATAAATGCGCTACTGTTGATGATTTTGAGAATCTTCTCAGGGATCTTCCTAAGCCTCTCGGTGTCGAGGCAAATTTTGGAGTTATTGATGCAATGGGTGGAGCCGCATACTTCGAAACCAGCAACTTTGATTTTATTAAATATGATGTTAATGATCCAGACGTTGCACCTGAGGGTTATTTGATCAGAACTAACTACTCATTTGCCGGAAATGAAAATAAAGGCTTCGGTTATATCAGATATGCCACCGCAGCAGGATTATTTGAAAATCAAACTAAGGATGGAAAAATATCTTTTGAATTTCTGATCAAAGATGTTCCTCGCTGCTTAGTTCACTCTTTCACTAATACTTATCTTGCAGAAAATATTCCTGAATCCATTGACGATACTGTTTATGTTTATTTCAGAGATTACATTCCAAGGTATTCAACTTCTGCCGCCATTGTTGTCCAGGGAATTAAAGAAAATGAATCACCTTCACTTACAACAATGTGGACAATCCTGGGATTTCCGCTTACTTCTGTTATAGTTCCATTGTGGATAACAGATGATGGTTCTTTGCCTTCAATATTAATTGCAGATGAAACCGGGAATGCACCATTATGCAATCTGGCACTTCAGTTAAAGGACAAAGTATTCTCTTCGCAGAATGATGCCAGAGAAAACTATTTGAATATCTCTGCTTTGATGAATAAAGAGAATTCAGGAGTGTATCAGAAATTAATTCCGATAGAGGAACAGATAATGATGCGGACAAAAGAAATCCTGGAACAATGGCGGGAATCCGGGATGAAATTTTCTGAAGTAAAGGAATTCTTTAATTGGCTCGATGAAAATGTAATTCCATTAATTGAGTCACAGTTTAGATAGATCAAAATATACTTACACGTAATTTATGACTGGTTGCTATAAAATTCTTCTGCTATTTATCTGTTTTAACATCCATATTCTTGCGCAAGGTTACGTCTGTGCAATTGGTGGAGGTTCAGAGAATTATAATAGCTGGAGCGACGCACCTTATAGCTGGATTGTTCAGAAAGCAGATAGCGGAAAGATTATTATACTTGGTACAAGCAGCGCAACAACCTGGCTTCCAAATTATTTTATGTCTCTTGGTGCTGATACTGCATATAATAAAACAATCAGTTCATTCGCTGCTGCAGATCTTCAGGAAACTTATAATGAACTGATAACAGCTAAGGCAATTTTTATCCGGGGAGGCGATCAATGGAATTATGTACGATACTGGAAATCTACAAAAACTGATTCTGCGCTGAATTTTATTTTCCAGAATGGCGGTGTGTTAGCAGGGACAAGTGCCGGACTTGCTGTACTTGGCGATGTCGATTTCAGTGCTCGTTTTGGCTCTGTTTATCCAGATGAATCATTACTCAACCCCTTCAATAATTATATGCAGTTCGAGGATAATTTTCTGAATTTTGTTCCCGATGTAATTTTTGATTCCCACTTTATAGAGAGAGCCAGACACGGCAGATTGGTTGCAATGCTGTACAACCGTTATTTTACAACAGGCAGAAGTTTAATCGGAATTGGCGTTGATGACAGAACTGCTATTTGTGTTACTCCTGATGGAGTCGGGGAAGTTATGGGAAGCGGTGCAGTCTCAATTTTTACAATTGATGATGAGACGGTTTTGGAGCCTATAAACGCTGGCGATTATACTATTGAAAGAATGAAGTGCGATCAGCTCACAAGCGGTTGGAAGTACGATATTAATAACAGGGAAATAGCTTATATACCTCCTTCAGCAAAGGAAGTTGATACTGTGCGTGAATGGGAATTCCCTCTAACTGATTTCTGGATTACCGGATCAGACAATATTTCACAGCATCTTCAGACGAGCTTTTCAAATTTTATTGCCAATGTAAATCCGGATAAGTTTGTCATCATTTCCCATCCCGGTTTTTCAGCTCAGTTAAGTCCTCTTTTCAGCTTTCTCGATCAAGGTTCTGCAAATTATGATGTACTTTATCTGAATAATTCAATGCTTGATGATCTCTCCGCTGCACAAATTATTAATGAAGCAACCAATATTGTTTTTGCCGGTGATTCTCTGAATGTAATATCTTTATTAAAGGACTCTACAACATTAATAGGCCAATCATTCAGACAAAAAACTGTTGTTGATAAAACACCGGTATTCTTTTTCGGAAAGTCTGGCAAACCGGCAGGAAAATTTTATACAGATAATCTTTACACCGATGTATATGCTGCTTACCGTGGAAGAATGACAAACAATGCAGGATTAAATCTTTTTGGTGATTTTATTTTTGAACCGATGCTATATGATGCAAGTGATATGTATGAAAACAGGATGTCGTCTGTTCTTTGGGGAATGATGAGAAACAGAAGCCGGTTTGGTGTTTATCTGCACGGAAATGCAATGTCAGTTTTTAATTCAAGTCAGAAAACAGTAAAAAGTT
>JAWOIK010000281.1:0-2813 GCA_046484705.1 Ignavibacteriaceae bacterium
GTAAGATGAAAATCAATAAAAATTGCCTCACCTGATATCCAGAAACGTAATTCATGTATATCAATATAATATGGCTTTCTGATCGAGATCAGTTTATCCGTTATGGTTTTTAATATTTTTGGATCCGTTTCATTCATCAATCCGCCGATACTTTCCCGTATCAGTTTGTATCCGGTAACCAGAATATTTAATGCAACCGCTATTGCAAAAACCGGATCGAGAAAAATTATGTTTGTAAAAATAACCAACGTTATGCCGATTATAACACCGATGCTTGTATATGAATCAGTTAAAACATGTTTCCCATCGGCAATTAAAGTTAATGAATTTGTTTTTTTTCCTGTTCTGATAAGGTAAAATCCAAGAAACAAATTAATCACTCCAGCTATACTTATTATTAAAACTCCAGTGCTCAAGCTTTGAAGTTCCGGTCCTTTTATCAGGGCTGAAACTGCTTCAAAAATAATTACAAATGCTGCAATAACTATTAATGCACCTTCAATTCCCGCAGAAAAAAACTCAACATTTCCATGTCCATATAAATGCGATTTATCCGGGGGTCTGGAACTTAAAATTATACTGTATAGTGCCATACTGGTTGCCAGAACATGAACAACTGATTCCGCTGCATCTGAAAATATTGCCGCTGATCCGGTAATCAGATATGCGCTGAATTTGAAAATGAACATACCGATCCCTACACTTAGGGAAAGCGTGGCAGCAAATTTTTTTAGTTTATACTGGTCAGTTTTCATTTTAGTTTGAAATAATTTCCAATTAATAAAGAGTTATAATTCATTCAATAGTTTAGCTGCCGAATTGAGTATTTCTTCTTTTTTAGCAAAACACACCCGTACAACTTTTTCTTTAATTGATTTTTTATAAAATGGTGAAAGGGGTATTACTGCAACACCAATCTCTTTGGTCAAATATTCACAGAATTTCATATCGTCCAGATCAGAAATTTCTGAATAATCTAACAACTGAAAATACGTACCCTTACAGGTTTTTATTTTGAACCGTGATTTTTGAATTTGTTCTGCAAAGTAATCTCTCTTCTGCTGATAAAATTTTCCAAGCTCAAGGTAATGTTCTTCCTTCAGCAGAAAATCTGCGTACGCTAATTGAGTCGGTGTATTGGCAGAAAATACCACAAACTGGTGAAGCTTTTGAAATTCTTTCATCATATTTTTTGGCGCAGCACAATAACCCATTTTCCAGCCGGTGGTATGGTATGTTTTACCGAATGAAGAAATAATAAAACTTTTCTTGGATAAAATGTCTGATCTTGAAAGACTTAAATGTTCATAACCGTCAAAGGTAATATGTTCATATACTTCATCACTAATAACAAAAATATTTTTGCTTCTTACAAGTTTTTCTAATTCCCGAAGATCATTCAGACTAATTACACTTCCGGTTGGATTGTGAGGTGAATTAATAATGATAAGTTTCGTTCTGGTGGTAATCTTCTTTTTTGTTAATTCCCAATCAATCGAATAATTCTCTTTGTCTAAGGGAATAAAAACCGCTTTACCTCCATTCAAGTTTACTGCCGGAACATAGGAATCATAAGCGGGTTCAAAAACTATTACCTCATCTCCTTTTTTTATCAGGCAGGATATAGCAGTAAATAAAGCCTGTGTTGCCCCTGCTGTAATAGTAATTTCGGACCCGGGATCATAAAACCTGCCGTGGAGTTTTTCTATTTTATTGGATATAACATTTCTTAGCACCTCTACCCCCTGCATTGGTGCATACTGATTATATCCTTTTTTTTGATAATGATGAACAAGATCAATCAGTTCATCAGGACAATTAAAATCGGGGAAACCTTGAGAAAGATTAATAGCATTATAATCTATTGCCATTTTAGACATTACAGTAAAAATACTTGTGCCAATGCCCGGAAGTTTGGATGTTATTCTATTCTTCATACTTTTTATTTAATTGCCGAACAAATTTAGTGAGTAATAAATAACATTACCAGATTTTTTAACTGTTGTTAAAAAGTTGTATCTGGATTAAGTACAGATAACGGAATACTAATGAACTACAAATTCTTTTTCGGCAGGACGAAGCAAATCATATAATCTTTGTAGCTGACTGTAGGCAAACTGGCTTCCCCGCTGAGCTGCATTCCTGTAATGCTTTACGGCTTCAGCTAAATTTCTCTTTACCCCGACTCCGTTTTCATAAGCAGAAGCCAATGCAACTTCAGAAAGGATTGAACCTTTGTCAGATGATTCCTGCAGAAATGAAATAAGTTTTTCTGTATTCAGTAACCCGAAACGATCGAACACCTGGGCAGAAGCAATTCTTACAGCAGCTTCAATACTGCCGTACTTTTCACCAATTTGCCAGATACTTATGCCATTAATTTTACTTTCGCTTACATATCTGCCGGTATAATGGTTAAGTCCAAGTTCAATAATAGCCGGTAAATGATTTTTATTTGCAGATTTTTCAAGAAAGTTTAATGCATCAAATTCAGTAATACGATTATCATAACTTAAGATATGCAATCCATACCAGACAAATTGTGCACTGCCATCATCAATGTCTGATGCGGATTTAAGGAAAGAATAAAAATTATCGGAATGGATCAAATTCCATAGCATCAGAGGAGACCTGGGTGAATCAAGCCTTATCGCTCTTATATAATATTCAGCGGCCAGAACAATATTTTTCTCAAAATGAATACCTCGTTCATACAGACGTCCCATAATTGATAACGCTTCAGGACTACCTGCATCTGCCAACCCCCTAAGAATAAATATCTGAGTACTGTCATCAATACTGTTCAACCCGGA
>JAWOIK010000009.1:0-18150 GCA_046484705.1 Ignavibacteriaceae bacterium
TTAAAAGTTCCAATAATTGTTGTAATTATTGGTGAAGGTGCAAGCGGTGGAGCTTTAGGAATTGGAGTAGGCGACAGAATTTTGATGCTTGAAAATTGCTGGTACTCGGTTATTTCTCCGGAATCTTGTTCAAGTATATTGTGGAGAAGCTGGGAATATAAAGAGCAGGCTGCTGAAGCACTTAAGCTTACTGCTCCGGATTTACTGGAACAAAAAATAATCGATCGAATTGTTCCTGAACCGATGGGAGGTGCACATAAAAATCATGAACAAGCTGCTGATATTCTGAAGAAAGTACTGCTTGAAGAACTGAATGAATTGGTAAAATTGAAACCCGAAAAACTTATTGCGAATCGTCTTGAAAAATTTGGTGCGATGGGTGCTTTTACAGAATGATCAAAAGTTAATCAGATAAGAGAATACAGTTTATTTCTTTAACCCCGCTTTTTTTGAGCGGGGTTAAATGTAGGTGAGATTCACATCAGATGAAGGTATTATTTTATAATTTGCAAAATAAATCATAGTAAAATTATTTTATGTTAAAGCACTCCACCGAGATTCGTGTACGATACGGCGATACCGACCAAATGAAATTTGCCTACCACGGAAGATATCTGGATTACTTTGAAATTGCCAGAAGTGAAATGATGAGAGATAACGGTCTTCCATATAAATCTATTGAAGACTATGGTTACCACATGCCTGTTATTGAAACGATGATAAAGTTCAAAAATCCTGCATTTTATGATGAAGTATTAGTAATTGAATCCAGGGTTGAAAAACTTCCTTTACTCAAAGTTCATATTGACCACACAATCACAAGTAAAGAACGCGGTGTAATAATTTGTCAGGGTTATATTGAACTTGTATTTGTTGATCCCAAACTTGGTAAACCGGTACGGGCTCCCGAGTTTTTTCTTAATGCAATTAATAAATATTTCCAGGGAAATTAATATTTGAAATTACAGTTTTTGAACTTTGACTTTTTACTTTTGACTTTTACACAAAATGTTCGATAAACTTAAAGAATTATCAAAAGATACAGCCATTTATGGTATCAGTACCATGATGGGAAGATTCCTCAATTTTATCCTGGTACCTTTCTATACTAATATATTTTCACCTGATGATTATGGCATCGTAATAATCATCTATTCTTATTTAGCGATTCTTAATATAATATTTATATATGGATTGGATTCCGCTTTCTTAAAGTATGCAGCTTTCAAAGATATCGGCGATGATAATGATAATTTTTCAACTCCTTACATATCTGTTTTAGTTACGTCTTTAATCTTTTCATCTTTGATAATCCTTCTTGGTAAAAACATAACATCATGGATTGGGATTCCATCAGGAAATATAAACCTGATCTACTTTTCATCAGTTATTGTTTTTGTTGATTCGATTGCTGTGCTGCCATTTTTAAAACTCCGGCTTGAAAGAAAAGCTAAGAAATTTGCGGTAATTAAAATTCTGAATATTGTTGCAAATATTATTTTGAATGTTGTTCTGATAGTTCTTCTTAAGTGGGGAATAGTCGCAATTTTCATAAGTAATGTTATTGCTTCGCTGATTTCACTTGCAATGGTAACTCCAACCATAGTAAAATACTTTAAGTTAAGCTTCCATGTAATGTTGTTTAAGAGATTGATTAAATTCGGTTTACCTTATCTTCCTGCGGGATTAGCCATTATGCTGGTTCAGGTAATTGATGTTCCTATTCTTAAAAAAATGACCGATCTCAATACCGTTGGCGTATATAAAGCAAATTATAAACTGGGCATTTTTATGATGCTGTTTGTAAATATGTTTCACTATGCATGGCAGCCTTTCTTTCTGCAGAATGCGAAAGAAAAAAATGCTAAACAAATGTTTTCTAAAGTAATGACTTACTTTACCTTAACGGGTACAACGTTACTAGTTCTTCTTACATTATTCATTGATGATATAGTCAAAATAAATTTCTGGGGCTTCAGCATTCTCGGATATGAATATTGGAGCGGATTAAATATTGTCCCGATTATTCTGCTCGGTTATTTGTTTAATGGCTTTTATGTTATTTTTTCCGCAGGGATTTACATAGAAGAAAAAACGATTTACGCTCCTATAGTTGCCGGAGCAGGAGCTGTAGCAAATATTGTTTCTAATCTTCTGCTTATTCCTTATTTCAATATTTTAGGAGCTGCATTCGCCACACTTATTAGTTACGCTGTAATGGCTCTTGGTTACTACGTTGTAACACAAAAATATTACCGAATTGAATATGAATATGCCAGACTTTTTAAGATGTTATTACTGACCGGTTTTATAGGATTGTCATATTATTTTCTTAGAAGCACGGGTGAGTTAAATTTGCTGGTAAAACTGGCCATGCTAATTGTATATATTTCAATTTTGTTTAGGTTTATTACAGATCAGAATGAATTAAAAACTTTGAGACAAAAACTAATTAATCGGAAATAAACTAATGCCGGATAAAATTGTTGTAAAATTTAAAAGACTAATTGAGGATTTAAATGATATTCCAATTCCTCAGTATGCAACTACCGGAAGTGCAGGAATGGATATTAGAGCAGCTTTAAAACAAAATCTGATATTGCAGCCGGGACAAACAGAACTTATACCTACAAATCTTTCTGTTGAAATTCCTCAGGGATATGAAATACAGGTAAGACCTCGCAGCGGTTTGGCAATAAAACATGGAGTTACTATTCTGAATTCACCTGGTACAATTGATTCCGACTATCGTGGTGAAGTGAAAATCATTCTTATTAATCATGGAAAATTACCATATACAATTACATCAGGCGATCGAATAGCTCAGCTTGTTTTATCTAAAGTCCATATTGCCGAATTGGAAGAAAGCAATAAATTGAATTACAGTGACCGAGGTGAAGGAGGATTTGGTCATACTGGCAAAAAATAAATTGTAATGAATTCAAACTGAAATAACTCTTGTTTAAATTTTACAAAAATTTTTGTTTTAACATTCATTATATTCCAGTTAGTTAATTAAGATTTCTTCAAATCTATAATCCAATCTTACCTGTGGGATAGCAGGTCATTAATTATTGAAAGTTTTGATATTAAATAATGTCTGATTTTATTCACCTACACAATCATACTCATTACAGTTTGCAGGATGGAGCCTGTACGGTAAACGGACTAGTTGAAGCAGCCAAAAAACATGGAATGCAGTCCGTTGCTCTTACAGATCATGGAGTTATGTATGGTGCCGCAGAATTCTATAAAAAAGCCAGGAAAGAAGGAATCAAACCTATTATTGGCATGGAGGCTTACATAGTTACTGAAGGAAGCAGGTTTGATAGGGGTAAAAATGAAGAGCATCCGGGTAGAAAAAGAGCAAAACATTATAACCATTTAATACTGCTTGCTAAAAATAAAAAAGGATACGAAAACCTTTCGCAGCTTTCAACACTTGGACACACCGAAGGATTTTATTATAAACCAAGAATCGATCTTGAACTTCTCAGGAAGTATTCTGACGGACTGATCTGCAGTTCGGCTTGTGCAGGCGGTGTGGTGGCATCACATCTGGTTAATGGTAATTATAACAAAGCAAAGGAAGTCGCAAAAACTTATAAAGAAATTTTTGGAGACGATTTTTATCTTGAGATACAGGATCATAACATGGACGTTGAAAAGCCTGTACTTGAAGGGATGCCAAAGCTCTCCAAAGAACTTGGAATTAAATTAGTTGCTACGAATGACTGCCATTACATCGAGAAGGATCATGCTATTCCTCATAATATTTTGCTTCTTTTATCGGATAAAAACGGATCGGATTACAAAGATTTACGATATGGAACTGACCAGGTCTACTTTAAATCATCTGAAGAGATGATAAAACTTTTTAAAAAGTATAAAGGTGCTGTTGAGAATACACTTGAAATCGATTCCAAAATAAATCTGGAGCTCAATTTTGAAGGTCATCATTTTCCGCAATTTCCAATTCCTGAAAATTCTAAAGTTAAAACACTTGAAGAATACCTTGAACTTCTTTCCTGGCAGGGATTGCAGGAACGAAAACTTGATATTACAAAAGAAGTTGAGGATCGATTTAAGTTTGAACTTAATACTATTAAGGAAATGGGATTTGCCGGTTACTTTTTGATTGTTCAGGACTTTATAAATGCGGCACGTAAAAAAAATATTCCTGTTGGTCCCGGCAGAGGTAGTGTTGCCGGAAGCCTGGTTGCATATGCACTTCGGATAACAAATATAAACCCACTTGACTACTCATTATTGTTTGAGAGATTCTTAAATCCGGCAAGAAAATCAATGCCCGATATTGATGTGGATTTTGCTGACGATCAACGTAGTGAAGTAATTGATTATGTCCGTGAAAAGTATGGAGCCAATTGCGTCAGTCAGATTATAACATTTAACCGGCTTTCCTCAAAAGCAGTTATACGGGATGTTGCACGTGTGCTTAAAGTTCCTATTCCAACAGTAAATAAGATCACAAAATTTATCCCTTCCAAATTTGGAAAAGTTTATAAAATTGACCAGGCACTCGATGAAGTTCCTGAACTTGATTGGGTAAAGAATCCTGATGACGATTCAATCCGTGATCTGATAAAATATGCAAAGGTACTTGAAGGAATGAACCGCAATGCATCAAAGCATGCGGCTGGTGTAGTAATTACGCCTGATGATGTAAGTAAATATGTTCCACTTGCTAATGCTGTTAATGCGGTCTCTCAAAATGATCTGGTTACGCAATTCAATATGAAAGACATTGAAAGCTCAGGTTTGCTTAAGATGGATTTTCTCGGATTAAGAACTTTAACAATAATCCGTGATGCTCTTAACCTGATAAAGAAGAATTATGATAAAGATATAGACATCGATACAATTCCGCTTAACGATGAAAAAACCTTTACTTTATTTTCCAAAGGTCAGACCACCGGCGTCTTCCAATTTGAATCTCCTCCAATGCGTGAGTATTTAAAGCGGCTTCAGCCAAACAGTTTGAACGACCTTGCAGCAATGAATGCTCTGTATCGTCCTGGACCAATGGATTTTATTGATGATTTTATTGAAAGAAAATTCGGACGAAGAAAAGTAAAATATCTTCACCCTGTGCTTGAACCTATTCTGAATGAAACCTATGGTGTTATTGTTTACCAGGAGCAGGTAATACAGATTGCAAACCAGGTTGGAGGGATGAGTCTTGCCGAAGCAGATATCTTAAGACGTGCTATGGGCAAGAAAGATATTCTTGCTATGGATGAACAAAAAATAAAATTTCTTGATGGCGCAGTTGCAAAGGGTATATCTAAAAACATTGCAAAAGAAATTTTTGAAGCAATATTTAAATTTGCTAATTATGGGTTTAATAAAAGCCATGCAGTTGCATATAGTTATGTAGCCTATCAGACTGCTTACATAAAAGCTCATTATACACCGGAGTTTCTTGCCGCAAACCTTAAAAATGAATTCGGCAATACTGATAAAGTAACAAAATTTCTTGAGGACTGCCGTAAACTGAAAATTAAAGTTCTGCCTCCGGATGTAAACAACCCGTCTGTTTATTTTGATGTTGAAGAAGGGAACATAAGATTTGGAATGTCCGCTATTAAAAATGTTGGTATTAATGCAGTGCTGGATATAATCAAAGCGAGAAAAAATTTATCAAGAGATTTTAACAGCATATTCGATTTTTGCATTAACGTCGATAACAGAATTGTGAACAAAAAAACTCTTGAGGGATTAGTCCTGGCAGGTGCTTTTGATTCTATAGATAAAAACCGTGCGAAACTTTTCAATGCAGTTGAAACAGCATTGGACTTCAGTCACAAAGCTCAGAACTCAAAAATGTCATCACAAAGCAATCTATTTGGCGGTGATGATGAAATTCAGCTTTCGGAACCAGACTTGTCCGAAATTACACCATGGAGTGAACGTGAAAACCTTGCGCGTGAAAGGGAAGTGATAGGTTTTTATGTAACCGGGCATCCGTTAAGAAAATATGAACTTGAATATAAATCGTTTGCAACAATCCATATCGGTGAAACCGAGGAATTAAAGGAGTTAGCCGATATCCGGGCTTGCGGAGTTATTACAGAACTTAAAACAAAAATAGATAAGTCCGGCAGAACCATGGCATTTTTCAGGGTCGACGATTTCACCGGGTCTTGCGAATGTTTAATGTTTTCCAAGATATATTCTGAATTTGGAAAACTTTTAAAAGAAGAAGAATCCATACTACTTTACGGTGATCTTGAAAGCAGCGGCGATACTGTTAAAATGCATGTAAAAAAAGTAATACCTTTAAACGAAGCAAAATTCGTTCAGACAGAAAGTCTAAAACTTCTGCTAACAGTAGGAAGCCAAACTGCAGAAAAATTAATTCAGATAAAAGATTTATTGATGAAGCATTCGGGTAATATTCCGGTATTTATTCAGTTGGATGAAAATGGAAAAAAAAGCCGGATATTTGCTTTGAAAGAAATCAGAATAAACCCGGACGAAATGTTTATTTCATCGATCATAAATATTCTTGGTGAAGATTCTGTTTTACTCAAATCAAAATGATTTTTTTACCTAAAGCATGTAATTACTTTGGTTGTTTCAATTACTGTTATTGCTTATTATTGCCACTCTAATTAACTGCAACAAAGTAGGATAACTATTTAAATGGAAAAGAAAGAGAACAATAAATATTGGGCTCTGATTCTTGGTGCCTCATCAGGATTTGGTGAAGCTGCTGCATTAAAATTAGCTAACGATGGTTATAATATTGCCGGCATTCATTTAGACCGCCAGGCAACAATGCCAAATGTTGAAAGAATTATTAATGAAATTAAAGCTAACAAGGTTGAAGCACTTTTTTACAATATTAATGCTGCAGATGCTTATAAAAGAGAAGAGGTTCTTAATGAACTGACCGAAAAATTTTCTTCACAGCCTCTCATTAAAATATTAATGCATTCATTAGCTTTTGGAACACTTAAACCTTTCATTCCAAACGAAGGCGAACAACCCATAACAAAAGTTCAGATTGAAATGACATTAGATGTAATGGCGCACTCACTTGTTTATTGGGTTCAGGATGTGTATACAAGAAAGCTATTAGCCGGGAAAGCCAGAATTTTTGCTATGACAAGTTCAGGCAGCCATTCAGCAATACCTTATTACGGAGCAGTATCAGCTGCAAAATCCGCACTCGAATCTCATGTACGTCAGCTCTCATGTGAATTAGGTAAAATGGATGTTGCCGTTAATGCTATTATGGCAGGCGTTACAGATACTCCTGCATTAAGGAAGATTCCGGGAAATATGGAAATGATTAATGTAGCATTGAGAAAAAATCCAAGGGGCAGATTGACTACGCCGGAGGATGTTGCTAAAGTAATATCCCTTCTTTGTAAAGATGGCGGTGAATGGATTTCAGGCGGGGTAATAAATGCCGATGGGGGAGAAGATGGTGTTAATTTTGTCGGACAATAACATATCTATAAAAAAATATTAATCTTTCCAGAGGAACAAAATGAAACCTATTACAATTACCGATGATAATTTTGAATCAGAAGTTCTTAAATCAGATATTCCGGTATTAATTGATTTTTGGGCAATATGGTGCGGACCTTGCAAAATCATTACACCTATTGTTGAACAAATAGCTGAAGAATACAATGGTAAACTAAAAGTTGGAAAACTCGATGTGGATTCAAATCAGGAATCATCCATTAAATACGGCGTACGCTCAATTCCGACTTTATTAATTTTTAAGAATGGTCAGGTAAAAGAAACAATAATTGGCGCTGTAGCTAAACAAAATATTCTGCAAAAAATAAATTCATTACTATAAAGGATATCACGTTATTCAACTTTTTTACGTCGTTTCCAGGTAGCTGATGAAAAAAATATTAATTGCCGATTCCATTAATCGGAACTGCATCTCCCTTTTTCAATCCGAAGGATTTGAAGTTGATTATCTTCCAGGTACTTCAGCAGAACAATTAAAAAAAATCATAACTCAGTATAGTGCACTGGTTGTAAGAAGTTCAACACAGGTTGATTCTGAATTGATTTCAGAAATGAATTCAATGGAAGTTATTGGCCGTGCCGGGACAGGAGTTGATAATATTGATGTACATGCTTCAACGCGTAAAGGTATCGTTGTAATGAATACGCCGGGAGGTAATACAATTTCAACCGCCGAACATACCATGGCATTAATTCTTTCGATGTGCAGAAATATTCCGCAATCAAATCATTCATTGCAGAGCGGTAAGTGGGAAAGAAAAAATTTCAGCGGTACTGAATTGTACGGGAAAACAATCGGTATAATTGGTCTGGGAAAAATTGGCAGGGAAGTAGCCAAGAGAGCAGAATCTTTTGGAATGAACATTATCGGATTCGATCCTTTATTATCAGCGGAAGCTGCTGTTGATTTGGGGATTGACCTTGTTACATTAGAAAACATCTGGAAGAATTCCGATCTTATAACCGTGCATGTTCCGCTGAATGATAGCACAAGGAATCTGATCTGTACAGAAACTATTAATAAATGCAAGGATGGTGTTCGAATAATCAATTGTGCACGTGGGGGAATTGTAAATGAACATGACCTTGTCGAGGCGTTGGATTCAGCTAAAGTTGCTTCCGCCGCATTTGATGTATATGAAACTGAACCGCCCGATTTTTCAAGTAAGATTTTGAATCATCCTAAAGTAGTTTGCACACCTCATTTAGGGGCTTCAACAGATGAGGCTCAGGAAAAAGTTGCTGTTCAGATTGCAGAACAAATAATTCAATATTTTAAGAACGGGAAAATTACAGGCGCGGTTAATATCCGCGGATTCTATAAACCGGTTGATATTGAAATGCAGCCATATCTTAATCTTGGAGAAAAACTTGGTTTATTTTTATCACAGATTTTCAGTGAAACTCTTAAACAGGTTGTCATAACACTTAGTGGAAAATCACTACACAACTTAGAATCTGAAATTACAGCATCTGTACTAAAAGGATTTCTTGAAACCCGGTTATCTGAACCGGTGAACTATATAAACTCTTTTTCTATTATTGAGGAAATGGGAATTTCATTACGTTCTGTAAGAAGAGCAGCAAGCAATAACTATAATAATCTGATTACTGTTGAACTGATTTCTGACAATAAAAAAAATATAATATCGGGAACCGTGTTTGGTAACAACGAACTTAGAATTGTACAGATTAATAATTACCACCTTGAAATCAAACCTGAAGGTCATCTTATATTATATAAAAATATTGATAAACCGGGTATGCTTGCCTCGGTTGGAAAAATATTGGCAGATGCTGATATTAACATAGCAGGGTTATCTTTAGGGAGAGTTCAAAAAGGTAAGGAAGCACTTACTGTAATAAGTATTGATTCAAATGCTGATAATTCTATATTAAACAAAATTTCTTCCACCGAAGGTATACTTGAAGTTTATTCGGTTGGAATTAATTATTAACGGAAAACCAAATCGCTTGACAAAATCCGCAAAAATATGTATTTCTCGAAGGGAAAATAAAGAAACTTAAAAACTTGACTTAAAACGAAGGTTATGTTATTTTTCATATCATTAGGTTTGATATAAATCACAGGTTTTGTTTCTAGTCAAAACGGTGGAAAAATCAATTAAATAATCAATCAAATAATTAAAGGAGCGAATCATGAAGCAACTTTTTTCAATTATTCTTACAATGGTTCTTTTGAGCTTTTCTTTGCAGGCCCAGGATAAGAATGTAAATAATGAAAAACTTGTTATTCCAAATCCGGATAATAAAATCGTAGTTTCAGAAAATCAGAACTATCTTCAAAGAGGCGGCGGAGACGTTTTTGTTCTTACCGGTTATGACTATATGTCAAACAGCCAACATCCAAGTATGATCGACCTTGTTGACATAGATGGTGACGATGTTCTTGATCCGGTTTTTACAGCAATGGAAAGAATTACCCCGACAGGCGACAGATTTGTAATGTTTGGGTATAAAGCATTTGGTGTAGTTGATGCATTCAATGCATTTGATCCAACCACTGGCACAAGCGGAAGTGTTATTTACGGATGGGGAACATTACAATACTGCGAAGGCGGACCACTTGATGGGAACGTATTTATTATGGCTCACTCAAATGGTGCCGGATATAGTAGTGTAATAGATCTTGTAAATTTGGAACCGGTTACACCATTTTCTACTGGAAATATGCCAGCGAATTTCCCTGGTTTTGTTTATCAACCAGACGGCAATTTGTTTGGAACAATAACTGATTATTCTATGCATAATTCAACAGATCAGGGTGGTTCATGGACAGCTATTAGTGCAATTGGTGCTGGTGATCCTAACGTTAATTTATTATCGGGCACAGGTCCTTCAGAACCATATATTAAAATGTCAGATGATGGACAGTACATTGCTTTCACAGGAACATTTGCTGGCGGCGGTGTTACCGGTAATCCTGATATAGTTTATTGGTATGGTTCAATGGATGCCGGTGCTTCCTGGAATGGTATTATTATAGGCGTTGGCTCCGGAACGAATCCTGAATATGGTCAGGTTGCAAATAGAGATTACGCCCCTTACTTTGATAACTTCGGTCAGGTTTCAACAAACGTTGATAATCTGGGATATACTCACGTTATGATTAATGGTTATGGTGAAGGTTTACTTCCAGGTGCAACCGATACTACTAACGTATTTCCAATGTTATACTGGAACAGCAATAATGCCGAATGGATAGCGCTGACAGTTCCGGGACAGGAAGCTCCTGGTGACGCAGCCGGAAATCTGATTACCGGTGGAACTACAGTGAGAACTTACCCTGGAAATGGTATTGGTAATGCTTATGGAACAGTTTCAGTTTCTGATGATGGTCAATTCGTTTTTGCCGCATGGCAGGGTATGGAATTTCTTGGTGAAATCGGAAATAGTAACTGGAATATGTACCCGGGAGACGGCGGACCTGAAACCGGTGTAATTTATTATACAGATATTTATTACACATATTCTACAGATGGCGGTTCAACCTGGAGTAGTGTTGGTAAATTGGAAGGTGAAGCTAGTGTTATGGAAACATATCCAAACCTTGCAGGAAGACCAGCAGTTGATCCTGTCTCCGGTAATTATGTAGTACACTATCTTTATTATGAAGATGCTGTTCCTGGTGCTGCAATTTTCAACGGTCAGGTGGCTGGACAGAATTCGTGGAGTGCAGATGGGGCATGGAAATATAATTCTATGGCACTTGATTTCGGACCAACAAGTGTTGACGGAAATCCTGCTGTTGTAGATAATTTCAGCTTAGATCAGAATTATCCAAATCCATTCAACCCAAGCACAACTATCAAATATTCAGTTGCTGAAAGAAGCAACGTGTCTATTAAAATATATGATATGCTTGGAAAAGAAATAGCCACATTAGTAAATAATGTTAAAGAAGCCGGATCATACGAAGTAAATTTTGATGCTTCAAACCTGGCTTCAGGTATGTATGTTTATTCAATTACAGCCGGAAACTTTACTGCATCGAAGAAAATGATGTTGTTAAAGTAATTCGGTTATGAAAAATAGTTCTTAATCATTTAGCGGCGGATGGAATGAGGTCCTTGATTTAACAAGGATATCCATCCGCTTTTTTTTCAGGTAGATGTAAAGTTTTAAGCTTTACTAAATTTAAATTTTGTTATTAATTATTTTAGGTGGAGAAGAGATGAAAAGATTTTACAATTTTTCTATCATAGCAACTCTCTTTTTCCTGTTCACATCAGTTAATTTAGCTCAAATTGGTGTTGGAAAGTTAAGTGGAAAAATTACCGATTCCGATACTAACGAGCCTCTCATTGGTGCTAACATACTTATTGTAGGCACAAATGTAGGTGCTGCAACTGATATAAACGGAGAGTATTTCATTCTTAATATTACACCCGGAACCTATACGGTTAGGGTTTCATATGTTGGTTATGCACCAAAAACTATTGAAAATGTGAGGGTTGTTGCAAATATTACATATGAATTGAATGTCGACCTGTCGACGGATTTTACACTTGACGATATTGTTGTTATCGACAGGAAAATGTTTGAAGAAAAAGCAACCAATACTGTTAAAGTTATTGATGCAGACCAGATATCCAGAATTCCTGTCAGAGGTATAGCAAACATTGCTTCTTTACAGTCTGGTGTTGTAATTCAGGAAGGTAGTGGTGGTCAGAGTGGTAACGCTTCTATAAACGTTAGAGGCGGGCGCGGTAGTGAAGTACTTTACATTGTTGATGGTGTACCGCAAAACAATCTTTATACAAGAGGTTCCGTTGCCCAGGTAAGCAACGTGGCTATTGATCAGATTTCTTTTCAGGTTGGTGGTTATGAAGCTAAATACGGACAAGCTCAGTCTGGTATCGTTAACGTAACTACAAAATCCGGACAACCTACATACAATATACTGGCCGATGTTATCACATCATCTTTTACAGATGATTATGGTTATAATCTTTATTCCGGAACTTTGAGCGGACCTATTATACCGGGAATTCCGGAACACACAATATTTTTATCTGGTGAAAGAGGCTGGTTCAAAGATAGTGACCCGCCCGCAACACCATTTGAATTTCCAAGCAAAGGTGTTTCGTATAATTATACACCTGATAATCCTGCTGATGTTTGGAGATTTTCCGGAAAAACAAATCATAGGTTTGGTGATTTTTCATTGAATTTATCAGGGTTGTTTAATGCAAGAACAGCAAAAGTTTTTAGTATGCTGAATATGAAAAACAACTCCAAATTTGCTGATGAATTCACAGAAGAAAATAGATCATTCAATCTTAGATTCTCACAAACAATAAGTAATACAACTTTCTGGAATATTAATGTTGGTTACAGAGACTTTAATTTTGAAAGGTACAATCCTTTCTTTAAGAATAATCTGTTTGCATATGGTGACAGTCTAGCATGGATCAATACTGTCGGTGTTCATTTAGTTGCAAACGGGCAGAGAACCGCTCTTGTTGATGAGTTTAATAATCCAATATATAGAGGAGGTTCGCCTGTTGCCGCAAATATTGATGAAAATGGAATATTCAGACCTTATGGATGGTCTGGAGGTTTATACCAGAGAAGAGATAATGATGCTATAAACCTTGATTTGGATATTACATCCCAGATTGATAACCATCTTCTTGAATTTGGATTCGGAGCATCTCAGACCGTAGTGAGAGGTTATGGTATTTTTGCTTTCCAATTAGCCGCTCGAAAGGATTTAACTCCTGAAGAAAATTTTAAAAGGCTACAACCATTTGTTTACGGGTATGATGTTACAGGTCAGACAAAAGTCGATTCAGACTATCCTGTTAAATTACAGAGACCTTACGAACCGATAATTGGATATGCTTATTTACAGGACCGTTATGAATTAGACGATCTTGTACTGAACGTAGGTTTAAGAATGGATTATTTTGACCTTAAATCTTATGTACTTGTAAATCCTGAATTACCTATTGCCGGTGGAACAGAACCAAACAGGATTGATGAAGGCGATTTTAAATTAAGAGATGTTGATATTGAGTTTTCACCTAGAATTGGTATTGGTTTCCCGGTTACTGAATCAACAGTATTTCATGCGCAATACGGAAGATTTATTCAGCTTCCTGAATTGAATGATGTTTATTTTGGTCCTTATAGTTATGATGATTTCAATACACCGGCATTCGATCCGCAAAGCGGATTCAACGGCGCATTAAAGCCTGAAGAAACAACACAATATGAAGTTGGTTTCAGACAACTGCTTGGTGATGGTTCGGCTGCTTTGAATTTAACTGCATTCTATAAAAACATCAGAGGTCTGGTTAATGTTGAAAGTCACCAATGGCGACAAACTGAAGGCGGGTCAATCAGATCAGCTATTTATCCAGAAAACTCCGACTTTGGTACAACAAAAGGAATCGCCGTATCATTCGATATATCCAGGTTGAATTATTTCGGTGTCTCAGCTCAATATACTTATCAGATAGCTGAAGGTACGGGTTCTTCTACGAGTTCAAGCCAGACTGCCGTATTCAGAAATCAGGATGCATTACCTCCTAAGGTAATTGCTCCTCTTAATTTTGATCAAAGACATACTGCAGTTATCAACATAGACTTTTACGTTCCTAAAGGTGAACTTGGCTGGTTGGAAATGTTAAATGCAAACGTATTGTTTTCATTCAGCAGCGGGCGTCCTTATACACCGGTAACACGATGGAACTTATTAGGTGATAATAGTCTTGTTGCCGAAAACGTTGGCTATATAAATTCTGCATTTGCTCCTGGTTCATTCAGGATAGATATGAAGGTAGAAAAAACCTTTACTATTGGTAATTCAATGCTCTTTACACCTTATCTGTGGATTGAAAACCTTTTGGATACTGATAACATTACAAGTGTATATCGTTCAACTGGTGATCCTCGTACTTCTGGCTGGTTGAATACCGATCAGGGTCGTACGGCCATATTAAATAATGGAGAGGGTTGGGAACAGGATTATATGAGTCTTGAACGAAACCCGCGTAATTTCGGTATACCCAGATTAATACGATTAGGATTAAAGATCAACTTTGCCAATATCAGTTTATAATTCTAAAAGAGGACGATTGAAATGAAGAATAATAAAAATAAATATTCATATCATCTTATGGCAATATTACTTGGGTTTATAGTAATTTTTGCCCTTGGTTTTGCCGGAGATGATTTGAAAGGAATTAAGAAGTCATCTTCAAAAATCTATAAATCAGCAAATGCTTCCGAAGAAGGTGGTAAGCATGGTGATTCCTATAGATTGTATATAAATAACATTAACCTGCCTATGGATCGCAGCGGTGTTATTGCAGATGTTAATATTGAACACCCGGATCCGCAAGTTTCAGGTACATTAGGCAAATTTGCCGGACACGGATTTTTGTTTTCATCCGGCTTTTTTCTGAGCGGCACTTCTAACGGTAATCTATGGGCTAATGCTGTTGCTTCAGCAAGTCTTGTAGGTGATTATATTCCCGGAACTGTAGCTGCTTCACGTGACCCCAATGCGGTTATGTATGTTATCAAAGCCAGCGATGAACCATTCGGAGTAGCCTGGCAGGATTGGAAAGATGCTGTTGAGTTAGGTGCAGATTTTTATGATGGTGATGGAGATGGGATCTACAACCCTGTTGATTTAAATGGAAACGGACAATGGGATCCTGATGAGGACGCCCCTGATATGCTCGGTGATGAGACCGTATGGTGTGTTTATCATGATGGTGTACCAGCCGCCGAACGCAGATGGAATCAGGTCGATCCGCTCGGAATAGAAATGAGACAAACCGTATTTGCTTTCGCTTCCTCTGGAGCTATTGGAAATATTATTTTCCTAAGATACAGAATGAAATATGTTGGTCTTGGAGGAGCAAATGAGCCAGATGAACTTGATGATGTTTATTTTGGTGTATGGGCAGATCCGGATTTGGGAGAAGCTAATGATGATCTTGTTGGCAGTGATGTTGAAAGAAATGCGCTATACACTTATAATGATCAGGATGATCCGGAGTATGGTGATCAGCCACCGGCTTACTTTATAGATTTCTTTTCCGGTCCGTTGGAATACATTCCCGGAGAAACTTTCGTTGATAATAATGGCAATGGAGTTTATGATGAAGGAGTTGATGAACCCTTGGATACAGCTTACAGTATCAGAGGTCAGTTAAAAGGTATTGAAGAGTTTCCCGGTGCAAGAAATCAGCCGCTTTCTTCCGCTGTTGAATACCTCAACGGTTTCTCTGCTGACTTTCAGGATCCGCAAAATCACAATGAAGCAAGAAATTATATGCTCGGATTAATTAGAACAGGACAGGCAGTTGATCCCTGTACTTTGCCTATCGGAGAAGTCCGCGGTGGTGTTGACTGTTCAACCATCGATCCAAGATTCTGGTTTTCAGGTGACCCTGTCGCAAATAACCAAACAGGTGTTGGCTGGATAGGAACACAGCCCTGGGATGTTAGACAAATGTCTAACACAGGACCTTTCACATTAAAAAAAGGTGAAGAAAAAGAAATTGTTGTTGCCTATGTTGTCGGTCAGGGTACTAATGCAATTGATGCAATAAGTGTTGCACGCAGAATCGACGATGGTGCCCAGGTAATATTTGACAATAATTTCCTTGCTCCTTCACCACCACCTGCACCAGTTGTTGAAATTGCAACTAATGAGGAGTTTATTGACCTATTATGGGAAACTCCGCGACAGATAAAATATACCAACCAGACGGAAACATATGATTTGAAATTTGGAGGCTATCATGTATATGCTTTCAGAACGAACAGTAACGTACCGGTTGTTGCTAATCAACCAAATGTAACCCTACTAACAAGTTTTCAGAATGATAATTTTATTCTGAACCTCTTTAAAGAGAATGGTCAAACAGGCGGTATTGAGCTTCTTTATCCGTTAGTTGATGCTCAGAACCGACTTGATTCAACAATATATGCAGATGAATCTACCGGAAGAATTCGTGTACGGATCACTACTGATCCGTTTACTAACGGCCCATTAATAAAAGGTAAACCATATTACTTTGCAGTAACTTCATACGCAGTAAATCATGATGCTCTTGTTAAAATTGGTCCCGGTAATTTTGGTGAAAGCTCAGATTACTATCTTTCAGCACAATCCTTTGTGCAGGAAGTTGAGAATGTGCTTACAATTAATCAAGTAGTATTTGGTGAGGATCTTTACTCACCCCCAGTTGCCATACAGAGCGGTAATAAGGTAAGTGGTGCCAGTACCGGAATGCTTCAGTATGATATAATTCAGAAAGATGAATTAACCGGTCATAATTACAGCGTAACATTTGTAATCGATAGTGCAAATACTGCTCCGGCTGATCAACCATCTTATGGTACAGCCTGGACGCTAACAAATACTACTACAGGCACTGTTTTAGTTGAGAATTCGAAAGAATACATTTTTGGATCTCCTGCAATTAATAAAATTGCTACCGAAGGTTTTATTGCAAAAGTAAGTCCTGTGGTTCCAGATCTTGCTGATGCAATTGAAAGTGAAACCTCAACCAATTGGGCAAATGCTCAGTATTACTATTTGGGAAGAGATATGGGTCTGGATAGTAAACGATTGCCTGGCGGTGGTAATGCACTTACAACATTGTCAAATAATTATACACGTGCTGATAAGCTCAGACGTGTCGAATTACGCTTTGATCAACCCGGTAAAGCTTACAGATACCTGAACGGATTTGTGGGTGCTGCCGCACCATTGCGTCGACAATCTTATGTTTACGCTGAAGGTGTTGTTGCTGGTCATCCCAATATACCAGATCCTTCAATACTGGATGAAATAGGACAACCCGGAGTTGGTTTTGTTGATGTTCCTTTTACCGCTTGGGTTGAAGATGATGCATACGGTGAAATGAGACAATTAGCAGTTGGTTTTATTGAGCGCCGGACAACAGAAGGCGGGAACCCTGATGGCGTTTGGGATCCCGGTACGAGCGTAAACAATACAGGAGAATTCATTTTTATTTTTGATTCTCCATATAATTCTGACGGAAACCAACAGGTATATAAAGGTAATTTTCAGGCAAGTTCAGTTGTTTGGGCAGATATCAGAGGATACGAGATTCCTGCTGATGCAAACGCATCTGAGCTTGAGAGACGAATAGCAAGTGCATCTTTCTTCGATGTTCTTTATGCGGTCGGAATAAATAAAGTTGAGGAAGGTCTTACTTACAGTGCAAGTGATAAGTTTATCATTAATGTAGAAACCTATCCTTATACTGATGCGGATCGGTTTGAATTTCAGACCAGAGCCGGGGGATTACTTACTGCTGAAGAAGAAAAGAGTCTCTTCGAAAAAGTTAATGTATTCCCTAATCCTTTGTTCGGTTATAATGTCGCAACAAGTTATTCAAACAGTCCTTCAGATGAACCGTTTGTAACTTTTACGAATCTGCCGAATGAAGAGATTACGATCCGGATTTACAGTTTATCCGGCAGCTTGTTAAGAACTCTTAATAAAGATGCTGGTTCTACTTCTCCATTCCTTAATTGGAACCTTCAGAATGAAGCTGGATTAAGAGTTGCTTCAGGATTGTACCTGGCTATAGTGCAGTCACCTTCTTATGGTGA
>JAWOIK010000011.1:0-25387 GCA_046484705.1 Ignavibacteriaceae bacterium
ATCATATCTCAATAACTGCTGCTTCAGAAAAAGATAAAGATAATGTTTATTCAAAACTTAAATCTGATCCCACAGATATTTATTGGCGTGAATATTTTATTCGAGTGGCGATGGATAAAGTTGATATTAAAAAAGGCGATGCCAAAATTTCTGAAAATATGACGGCTGAGGAAGTAGCAAAATATCTCAACCTTGAAATAAAGACTATTCGAAATTGGACGAGTGAAGGAAAGATACCGTCTGTGAAGTTGGGAAGCGCAGTTAGATATAAAAAAGAACGAATTGATGCATGGCTAAAATCAAAGGAAAAAAAACTCGTTCGGAATAATGCATCTAAGTAAAATTGTTAATAAATTTGTGCCAGATTTTTGTCAGCTCTTTGATTATATACAAGGAAATACAGGGAATTCAGTTCCATTTTGTGATCAGAATGACTGAGTTTAACTTGTTATAATATAAGAATTTATCGGATATTCTAAGGATTTTGAAAATTCACTTTTGGAATCTCGCCCTCTCCGCTTAAGCTTCCTTTTTGGGGAGCTTTATTGTTTATGGATAAGTATTTCACTTACATACTTCAAAGTAAAAATCACAATAAGCATTATTACGGTCACACTTCCAATTTGGATAAAAGAATTGTTGATCACAATCTTGGACTTTCTATCTATAAAAAAAAATATCTGCCCTGGGAGTTAATTTATTTGGAAGAATTCCCCACTCGTTCTAAAGCAATCAAACGTGAAAAATTCTTTAAGAGCTTATCTGGTTTTCACTGGCTCAAAGAGAAGAATATTATTTAATCCTGTAGGCTGAAATCAATCCCATTGGGACTAAACCGTCGTAGGGGTTAAACTCTACCGCGAGTTCTGGCATTGCCATCGCCCTCTTCGCTCCTTGTGTCTCTGGATTATTTCAAAGACTTATCCTTTATAAGGAACCCAATGGGGTCCCGAGACATTGGGTGCTAATTTATTGTAGGAATTAAACTTTTTCTCGATTTCAACTCTTCTCCTATACCGTCATAATTATACTACAAGCAAACTCAACAATTATACTATTCAATTCAAATGCTTCATCGATTATGTTTCGCCAGCGATGAAATCAATACTGGCAAAAACAAGCTTGATTAATGAAGTAATTCAAATTAAAGAACATTCCACACTACCTGATTTTAATTTGTATTTCAGATTACTTAAGAATAAGTCGGATTTCACAACCGAAAAAGAAAAGCTATTATATTACTTTAACTACCTTTTTAACAATGGTTATGATCACGAAGCCTCGGTGCTTATAAATTATATGCTTAAACAAAACATCATATCAAACCCGGTTTACTACTTTACCACTGATTCCTGATATTATATAATATTTTATCCTTGATGTATAATTTCAACCTTCTTCTTAGATTAATATTAGAAACAATTTATTTTTTTAAGTGATCATAAACTTTATATCTTCACTCCTTTTGATCTCAGGACCTTAAATATCACCTATTAATTTCTCCGTTCTCTACTTTACTGACCAATACATTTAGGTCAATGGGACTATCAATCATTATTAAAGGTTAATTGTTTAGCAAAATTGAAGACTAAATTAGTTTGCGTGGTCTATTGGACAATTATAAAGACTTTTTATAACTTGATATAGAGGATGTTCTAAAAAAATTCCATTTCGTATTATCGTTGGCAGATATTCCAATTTCTGTCTGCTGCCATTACTAAATATATCAAAGTTAACAAAGGTTGATAGATGAACTATCAAACCTTAAAATTTAATATTCTTAGAATTATTTTTTATTCTGATAGCTGGAATTAATACAATATGTGACTCACCAGGCGAAGCTGTGTCCGGAATTAAATTCTGTGTCGTTTCATTCAACAAATTATTTTAAAAATATGACTTTAGAATTAACAATTACAAAACAGTCTGACCCTTCGGTTAATGAAAAAATTAACTGCAGTAAATTCCCTGTTTTTTTAGGAAGGGAAGAAAAAAATGATGTTATCCTGGCAGATCCTTTCAAGGTGGTATCAAGGAAGCATTCTAAAATTGTTGAAACGGAAGGCATACTTCAACTGGTTGATCTTGAAGCTGCAAACTTTACCTTTTTAAATGAGGAAAAATTAACTCCTTTAGAAGAATATGCACTTAAACCAGGTGATAAAATTAAAATTGGTGACTATGAACTTGAAGTGAACATACTGCTGGACCAGGTGATCATTGAAGATGATGACGATCAGAAAACAATGGTATTCTCAAGTCCGTTTGCAGACGATGTAAATGATCTGGCAGAAAGTCTGAAAATTCTCGCAGCTAAATACAGTCTTGATGAATCACCCGGCAAAGCGGATATGCTGAAGTTTTCAGTTTTGCAGAGTTTCAGTTCGTTTGAAAAAAATGATGTTGGTAAAATATTAGCTGAATATTTTGCCGATCATTACCTTGACAACAGCTTCAAAAAATCGTCCGCACAACCTGAATTAAAAAGTGAAATAAAAATTCAGGAACCTCCGAAATATGAATCTCTCTCCCAAATTAAAAATGTTGATGAATCCCCTTCCGTTTCGTTACCGCCTGAATATTATTTCAGTTCCCACTTTTCCAATACTACAGATGTTTTACTTGAAGCATTTGCAACACTAATCCAGGGATTTTTACAATTCAGGCAGGAATTCTTTGGTGTTACCATATATCATACTCTACCCGTCGGTTCACTAAAGGAATTGAAAGAATATCTTTTCACTCCGGATATATCCCCCGAAGATGAGAAAAAACGACTTTCTCTTCTAAAAGAAGAAGCTCAAAAATTATTATCACATCAAATTGGATTGCTTGAAGGTTACAGATCATCGATAACAGACGGAAGCAAAAGCCTGCTTCAAAGCCTTGATCCTGTGTTAATTGAAAAAGAACTTGAAGCAAGAAATGCTAAGGCTGGAGGGATAAACATCGGGAAAGTGTTACCGTTTTCTCAAAAAGCAAAGGTACTCGATCTGATAAAAGAAAATTATTTAAAATATTTGAATGACATTTATCATGTTGAAAAAAAGTTTTTCAGACCTTCATTTATGAAGGGATATCAGAAAAGAATTTCAGCATCTCAAAAAAATAACGAATATTAATTTATAAGTTCATCTAACGGAGCAAATATGAAAAGCATCCCGGTACTGTTTCTGTTTTTTATTTTGATATTAACCGGCTGTGGTGGCGGTCCTCAAACCATAAACGTAAACCTGCATTGTGATGAAAATTGCAACAACAATAATGCGGTGGTTATTAAAATTTATCAGCTTAAAAATGCAGAAAAATTCAGGCACGCTAATTTTGAATCATTAGTAAGAAATCCTGATGAACTACTGGCAGATGATCTTATACCAAATTCGAAGCTGGAAAAGCTTCTTGTACCTGAGGAAACGTATGACTTTAATGATCTTGAAATTAAAAATGATGCATCGTTTATTGCCGTAATCGGCGATTTTCATTCCCCCTCGTCAGATGGATGGAAACAGCTTATTCCGATTAATTCTGACTTAAAAAATATAAAGGTTAAAATTACAGAGAACTCATTATCTGTTGTTATTGAGGATTAATAAAATTATTGCCAGATATAATACTTATAGTTTTTTCACTAAATCAGGAAATACGGTAATATAATGAAAATGCAGAGAGTCATCTGGTTTGAAGGAATGAAACTCGATCCGCATCACTTTCAACAGGCGGATAAGTATAACCAGTTTTTAATCAACTCAAAGATCAATTCACTTCATCCCGATTACTGGGGTTTAAAAGAAATGCAGGTTGATCTTGCAGCACTTGCCGGAGGTACTTTTGGACTCGTAGCTTGCAGCGGCATTATGCCGGATGGAATTGCTTTCGAGATGCCTGAAGTTGATCCATTGCCAAAGGTAAGATCGTTTGAAGATTTATTTTCTGCCACTTCGGAAAAACTAGATGTTTTTCTTACTATACCTATTGAAAGTGCAGCAGGCAATAACTGCCGATTAGACGATTCGAATACCAATATTAACTCAAGGTACTCTATTCAAAATGTGGATATGCTGGATTATAACACCGGCACAAATTTGAGATCAATAGGACTGGGTAAGCCAAATTTTCAGTTTAAGTTTGGTGATGAATCGATTGATGATTTCAGCGCTATTAAAATAGGGGAAATTGTAAGAAGTTCTGATGGGAAGTATACTCTTGCTAATAAATACATACTCCCCTGCATTTCGATTTCCGCGTCAGAAGTTTTGTTAAATCACACCAGGGAAATATTAGGTTCCCTTGTATCAAAAAGTAAAGAACTACGCAGCCAGGCAAGCATTCAAAAGCCTGAACTTTCAATCACCCAGGTTGAAATTTTATTAATGCTGCAGTCAGTTAACACTTATATCCCTCTCTTAAATCATTATTACACATCACAAAACATCCATCCGGAAAACTTATACGTGCTACTCTTAAACATTGCAGGTCAATTATCTACCTATTCCAATATGGGATTAAAGACAAGTGAACTGCCACAATATGATCATAAACATCTCACAGAAGTATTCGATCAACTGGTAACTGAAGTTAACAATATGCTGAATGTTCAGAAAACTGTGGAACGAAAGGACATATTAATACCGCTAAGGAAACAGGCTGATACTCTCCATGTTGGTCAATTATCTCCGGGTCATATTTCAGCACAGTTTTTTATTGCTGTAACCGGTGACATGCCCGAGAAGAAAGTTATTACCGAATTGCCGAAGAATATAAAGATCTCAGCTTATGAAGAAATATTCGCTGTTCACCAGGCAGGAATTCAGGGAGTAACTATTGAATATATTGCACGCCCGCCTTCCGGAATATCAATAAATGAAAAAGCTCATTACTTTAAGATCAATAAAGAAGGAAGATTCTGGGAGAAAATAACAGCCAAGAATAATATCGCTTTTTTTATTGCGTCGGAATTTAAATCCTTAAAAATAGAACTGGTATTACTTACCTGAGCAGATTTTAAGAATTAAGAAGATGTTGTTTAATTTTATTATTGTCTCGCTTTATTAATTCCTTTGTACCAGTGAATTCCAACAGAAATATTTAAAATAAAGTAAAAATATATGAACAATCCCCAGCAGCAAAAAAGAAATTCTATTGCGGATTTATCATCTGAAACACTGATGCTGATACTTCAATTAAGATCAACAAATGAATACGGTAATGCCGCCACTTTAAAATCCCGCGTAGCAGATTTATTTGACAAATTTGAACGGGAAGGTCGAACCGCGGGTATAGATAATGAAAAGGTCCGACTTGCAAAATTTGCACTTGTTGCATTTCTGGATGAAACAATAATCAGTTCATCCTGGACACAAAAAGATGAATGGCTTGCTGAACCAATGCAGATAAAGCTATTCGATACTTTCAATGCTGGTGAAGAGTTTTTTGAACACCTTCATCAACTAAGACAAAGGTCTAGTGGAAATGCCGATATTCTTGAAGTATATTATTTATGTCTGGCACTGGGATTTAAAGGAAAATACCAGCTTCAATCCCCTGAAAATTTAAGAAGAGTAATAGACGACCTTAACCTGGAACTGCATCCGGAAATGTATTCCGCCATCGATTCAATTTCACCAAATGCAAAACCGAAAGATACTTTTATTCAGACCACAACAGGTGGAATTCCGCTTTGGATTTACCCTGCCGGTGCTTTATTGGTGTTTGTTCTTCTTTATATAATATTATCCGTTTCAATCTCCGGTACTGCATCTGATGTGTCAGAACTATTAAATAGCCTTATCAGCTGATTTTATTTATTCAACTAACTTAAAATTAAAATGAGCAAATTCAGTAAATTCTTCAAAAGTAAAAACATAATATCTATCATAATTGCGGTTGTACTAATATTTGTGATAATATTTGTCGGCAGGTACTTCGGTGCGTCGTGGGTGGTACAGGTAGTAATTATTGTCTTCTTCCTGTTGGTTGGTGCTATATTTTTTCTGTTTAAGAAAATGCGTGATGCGCAGAAAGCTGGAAAGATTGAGGAGTCAATTAATAATTCTGCCGATGCGCAGATGGCAAATCTTAGTCCTGAGAAACGTGCAGAAATTGAACAATTTAAAAAGCAACTGGAAGCGGCAATCACATCACTGAAGAATTCAAAAATCGGAAAGGGCAAAACCGGTAAAGCTGCATTATATGCGTTACCATGGTATATGATTATTGGACCCTCTGCAGCAGGTAAAACAACTGCTATACAAAATTCCGGTTTGGAATTCCCATTCGGTAGAGATGGTTTCAGAGGTGTTGGAGGAACGAGAAACTGCGACTGGTTCTTTTCCACAAAGGCAATTTTTCTTGATACTGCCGGAAGGTATGTAACACAATCAGAAGACCGGGTTGAATGGCTGGCATTTCTTGATACTTTAAAAAAGAATCGTAAGAAAAAACCTGTTAACGGAGTAATTGTTGCTCTAAACATCGATGAAATAATCGGATCCGAAAATGAAAATCTGTATAACCATGCAAAAGGAATCCGTCAGAGGATTGATGAACTGATTGAAAACCTGGGAGTAAACTTTCCTGTATATTTTATGTTTACCAAGTGTGATTTAATTCAGGGTTTTGTGGAGTACTTTGGCGATTTTAGTGAAATTGAACGATCACAAATCTGGGGTGCAACGTTAACAACTCAACAGCAACTAAATACCGATGCAAAAGCCGTATTCGAAACCGAATTCCAGAAGTTGTCAGAAAAAATATTCAGTATACGAACAATAAGGTTAAGCAGTCCTTTAAAAAGAGATCAAAGAAGAAAAGTCTTCTTGTTCCCTTTCCAGTTTAAATCCTTACAAAAAAAATTAACATACCTTATCGGTGAGGTTTTTCAGAATAATCCTTACCAGGACAATCCGATATTCAGAGGATTTTATTTTACAAGCGGCACCCAGGAAGGCGCTCCGCTTGATCTTGCAATCAAAGAAATTGCGAAACAATTTAATTTGCCTGCCTCAGTTCAGGAAGAAGAAAGTGAAAAGTTTGAAACAAAACATTACTTCATAAAGGATTTCCTGAATGATATAGTAATTGGTGACCAGAATTATTCTGCGGGACAAACCACAGGTACAGTTAAACGAAGAAGCACCGCGAAACTTGTAACTGCTTCTGTTTCTGTATTTCTGCTGGTTTTATTTTCAATATTTGCTTTTATTGGATACAATGGAAGCGGTGATACATTAGATAAAATTTCAGAGACTGCAACCAGCTTTAGTAAGATAAACTGGAGCGGCGATCTCTTAAGTAATTTTACTGAGGCTGAAAATTTAAGATCTCTGATCGAAAAAATTGAAAATGGTGATGCCAATGAAGCATTTATAAGTTTTGGCATGGATAGAAGCGAATTAACACTGAATTATTTAAATGATCTTTACCTGAAAAAAACGGAAACTTTTTTTACAAATAATATTTACAATGAAATAGTTTTTCATCTGACAAATTATGCCAATGGTAAAGACTACCCTGGTGAAGAAAGTTATAATAATTTAAAAGCATATTTGCTGCTTGGAAATGAAAGAACAAGACTTGATACATCTGGACAAAAATTTTTAGCCGGAGTATTTAGTAATATTCTTAATACAAAATTTATAAAGTCCAATCCGCTTGCTTCAACCGCAGAGAAGGATTCACTTAAAATACTATTTAATAATTACGCAGTTTTTTTTGCATCAAAGCTTGATGATGAAAAAGTATATCAGGCAAAACTTGACAATCTTCTTACAAATATTGTCCGGGACAGACTTCAGTATAAACCAAATGCAGAAAATATTTATGCAAGAATTAAGCAAAGCGGTATAGATCAGTTTCCAAATGAAATGAGTCTGGAACAGATAGTGGGTGGCAGGTTTGTGTCTGTAATGAAAACAGATGTGAGGATACCTTATATCTTTACTGCTGACGGCTGGATGAATTATGTTCGCGAAACATTAATTGAAGAAAGTTTGAATCCCGGCAGTGAAGACTGGGTTCTAGGAAAGTCACGCATCAATCCAGCCAGTGCACCTGATTTTAACAGTGAAGAGATGCGAAGAAATCTATTACTATTATATTTGAATGATTACAGAAATACCTGGCTGCAGATGATTCAGGGTATCAGGTATTCGGGTTTTGAATCTGTTCCGCTTGCTGCTAATAATCTGAAAATGCTCAGTGATCCGGTTGGATCTCCATTAATTATTTTACTAAAAGTTTTTGCAGATCAGATGCAGATTATTGCTGATATGCAATCCCCGGCTGATACTTCACAGGCAAGCGTACTTAAACAATTTAATATTGGTAATGCAAAACTTCCGGAAGTTGCAAAGTATAGAAAATTTGTGCTTGGCGGTTCAGATGCCCCGGCAGGAGGTGATCTTAATGCAATGATAGTACAGTATGCTTCTATAAGCAGTATGCTTGAAAATATTAAAGGAGGACAGGATTTAACAAAAGACTATGCCGTTAATGTAATCAACCAGAGAGCTATTGAATTATCGACCGCACAACAGGTAATAAAAGGTGCGTTATTTAACCTGCCCGAGTTCCAGAATATGTTTATGGAACCTGTCAGACTTACATGGAAATCTATACTTTCAGATGCATCACAGTATCTTAATTCACAATGGAAATCAAAAGTTGTTGATACATTCAACAAATCGCTTTCCACATCATTTCCTTTTAAACCCACCGGAAGTGATGCACCTATTCAGGACTTTAAAGATTTCTTCAAACCTCAGGACGGCGTATTGTGGAGTTTCTTTAACCAGGAACTTAGTGCATTTATTAACAAAGATAGATGGAGAGTTAATCAGTGGGAAAATGAAGGATTAAATGTTTCAGAAGATTTAATCAACACTCTTAAAAAGGCTGATGATATAAGTTCCACACTTTTTAAAGGCGGTGATTTAAGCATTTCATTCAGACTAAAACCGGAACTGCCAAACTCTAAGCCCGTATTGAACAGGAAGCCAGTTATCGAGCAGGTTTATTTAAATATTGATGGAATCGAAACTCAATACAAAATGGGCGCTCCATTCTGGAACGATTATTCCTGGCCTGGAGGCAGAGGTGCTCCCGGTACAAGAATGAATATTCTGATAAGGGACTATGGTACTTCCGAAGCAAAAATGTTTGACGGAGAGTGGGCTTTATTCAGATTACTTAATGACGCAACTATATCCAGAGGAGAATCAGCATCTCAGTATAAACTTAATTGGTTCTTTAAAAAGGAGGGTATATATGATGTTATAGTTACTTATACCTTAAATGCGTCAAGTTCACGAAACCCATTTTCATCAAACTTTTTTAAAAATTTTACGCTGCCGACAAAAATTAATTAAACAGATACTGTTTACATTTTAAATCCATAATTAAATTTTTTCAATAAATATTTTGATAATTATCCTGTCTTGAGTAATGAATCTATTGCAGCCAATTCTTTCGGATTTTTTGGTAAACTGCCACAGTTTCCGGATTTTATTAAGTACAGGGCAGGTGCAGAAGAGTTCATACTGTTTGATGATTGGCTTCAAAAAGGAATATCATCAGCAAAATTAAAATTAGGAAGTGATTGGAAGGATTTATACAGCAATTCCAATAACATTGAATTTGTGTTCCCAATTAAAAGATATAATAAGATAATTTCCGGCGTCTTATTCCCTAGCATGGATAAGAGTGGAAGACAATATCCATTTATTATTTTTTCAATTCTGCAGAATAAAATTATCAGTCCACATCAGGCGAGCTCATTGCCGCTTGTATTCAACAGTTTTTTTTATAGAGTCAAACAACTTTTTAACATTACCTCAAAATCGGCAGATTTAAATCAAATCCTTTCCGAATTCAACAAAGCAGAGTTTAGATTGAACCCGGTTTTAGCCGCCGAAACTATATTTAATGAATATCTTGATTCAACTTCGCTCAATGAATTTATAAATAGAATTTCAATTGAAAACCTTAATTATCATTCAATTGAACAAACAGAATATAATTCTTTTAATATTAGTTTTGGTACAGATGAAGATAATTATAATTTTGATACAGGTTTTATTATTTATCTATCCTCGAGATTATACGGTCAATCGACTACTTTGGCATACATTTTTAAATCAATAACTGATAACAGCAAAGTTAAACTTTCCATGTATTTCAATCAGCCTGAGCCAACTGAATATGTAAATATGATAATTAATAGTAATACGACAAAAGATGTGTTTAAACCATTAATGGACATTGATAATAGTAACATTTCATTAAGAGAGTTTTTAAATAAATTTCAAAGCTGAATTCGATCTGATACAGATTTTTTTAGCGGGAGTAAATTGAGATGAATGACACTATTGAAATAGAAATACCTGATCACATACAGGAATTCCTGGAACCAATTCCGGGTGATTCAGCAACAGGAACAGATGCATCTCTTGAAGAAGAGTTCTTTAAACTCAGTATGGAATTCCCTAAAACAGTTCCGGATTATAAGAACTGGATTGAACTTTCAGAGATTATTCTTAAAGAGAAAAGTAAGGATATAAAGGTTGTGTCCTGGTTATGTTTTGCTTTTTACAGAACTGAAAAAATAAAAGGGTTTAAAGATGGTTTAACCCTGGTCTATCATATGCTTAAAAAATTCGGCAAAGATTTATATCCGGTAAACCCGCTTCATAAAAGCAAAGCCATACAGTTTCTTAATACAGCAAGGGTAACCAAGCTTATTGAAAGAGAAGAGATTAATAAATCAAACGCTGAAGATATTATAAGTACAGGTGAATTGTTAAGCATGATAAAAGCAGAGTGTGAAATTCTTTTACCGGGGAATGTTCCTGTACTGCAGGGTTTACAGGATATTATTTCAACTCACTCAGAAGAAGCAAAAAAAGTGTTGAATCCCCCGCCTGCTCCTGAAAGAAAACCGCCGCCTGTTTCGCAGCCAAAAACTGAATTCAGACAATCTACGCCGGCACGAACACCAGAAGAAACACCAATCATAACCAAATCACCTCCACCGACATCGGAGGACGAAGCCACTGTTCAACTTAGGAGAACGCTTTCATTTTTTTATGAATATATTCAGAATGGTGAAACAAAAGAAAGAATTCCCGAATCATATTTTGTATTCGGTGTTGCCCGCCAGCTTCAATGGAGTACTTTGGTATTGCCGGCTTCTGAAGATAAAATAACAAATATAGAACCTCCGAATGATATTATATACAAACTGATTAAACAGTGGTTTAATGAAAATAAGTTTGATGTTCTGATACCAAGGATAGAACTTGAGTTTATAAAAGATAATAGTGAGTTCCGATACTGGTTGGATGCGCAAAGATACCTGGTTCATGCACTTGAAAATAAGGGTGGAAACTATACTAATTCCGCGAACGATATTAAATATTATCTCGTCCATCTTGTAAAAAGACTTCCTGAGTTACAGACTTTAATGTTCAGCGGCGGTGAAATACCATTCGCGGATAAAGAAACAATTAACTGGCTTGATGAATTGAGCAGGAACGTTACATCTGGCAGCAAAACAAGTGAAAACAGTTCTTCAATTCTGCCGCCGATTGTTGATGCTTCCTATGATGAAATAAAAAAGGAATATGATCAGGCTATAAATTCCCTGCCGGCAAAATTTGAAGAAAATTTTGGATTGATGCAGCAGAAACTTAGTGCTGAAGAAAGGATCAAGGGGAAATTTCTACGAAGGCTGAACCTTGCGAATTTTTGTTATGAAGCTAAACAGTACAATGTAGCCAAAGTCAATCTGGAAGAATTAAATACTATGATTGATGAGCTTAATCTTGCAAGCTGGGAACCTGCATTAAGTACAGCCGTCTGGCAATCACTGTACTTAACCAATATTCAGGTACTCTTTATTACAGATAATGAAACAACTAAACTTGGTATTGAGAAAGAACAAAGAGAACTATTTAACAAAATAGCAAAGCACAACGGAATCTTAGCAATTAATTTAGAACAACAAAAACATAAAAGGAGAAAGTGAAAATGGCCAGACCAGTGAAGCCCTCAATAGCACAGCGTGTCAAGGTCTCTATTCTTCCAAGCACCGATGCAAAGGAAAGTGTAGAACTTGATTACAGGATGCTTATTCCCGGTAACTTCAGTAAAAGTGAGCCGGGCAGTCAACCTTCAATAAAGGACAGAAGGTTGCGTACTATTGGCAACAAGGGAGACTTTAAGCGAGTATTGAAGGATATAAATCCTAAACTAAAGCTTACAGTAGCCAATAAAATTTCTGATGATCCTGAAGCAAAGATGGAAGTGAATCTTGATTTCCAGGACATTAAAGATTTTCATCCGGATGAGATAGTTAAAAAAGTTGAACCTCTTCAGAAATTGCTTGAAGCAAGAGAGCGGCTGAAAGAACTTAAACTTGCTGTTCTTAAAGATGCGAATCTGAAGAAAGCTCTGGAAGGAGTTCTTAAAGACGGCGGTGCAAGTATCGATGATCTTATTAACAAACTTGGTACAACCAAATGAGTTTAATTTGTTTTCAAAAAAGTATTAACAAAATTTTTATAATAGTTGATCGGAGGTTTAATTAAATGGCTAAAGAAAAATCAGAATCTACAGAACAAGGTCAGGAAACTGAACAAACTTCTGTTGATAAGTTAATCTCCATGCTGGATGATTCCAAGAAATCTGCAGTTGCAGAGTTCATCGGTAAAGTTGGTAAAGAATCCGAAGTATTTAAAATTACCGGCGCTCTTGTAGACTCTTACATTGCAGATCTTGACACAGTTCTTAGCGCCCAGATGGATGAAATTTTACACAATCAAGATTTCCAGGAACTTGAATCTACCTGGCGTGGATTATTATTCCTGGTGCAGAATACAGAATTCAGTAAACCCGTTAAATTTGAATTACTTGATGCATCAAAAGAAGAACTTTATGACGACCTGAATGATGCAGCACTTGGCGAAGGTTATGAAAAAGATTCCGGATTATGGCACCATATATATTGGGGTGCTTATGATAAAGTCGGCGGACATTCATACACAGCTATAGTTGCAGATTTCCAGGTAGCCAACACACCGCAGGATATATCATTGCTTCAGCATCTTTCAGTTCTTTCTGAATCGGCTCAAATTCCATTCATTGGAAATGCCAGCCATAAATTCTTCGGTGAAAATAGCATGAATGATGTAATGAACAACCGGTTTCTTCCTGAACAATTAAAAGAAGGTGCTGCTTATGCTTCATGGCGGGCATTCCGTGATGATGATCGTTCAAAATATATTGGTTTAACGTTACCAAGATTTCTCGGTCGTTTACCATACAGTGCAGAAGCTGAACCTACAAAGAATTTTAATTATTCTGAAAATGTAATGAGAGGCGGAGCAGACAACAGCCTTTGGTGCAGTTCGTCATTTGCTTTAGCTTCTAATATGGTTAAGAGCTTTGAGAAGTGGGGCTGGAGTGTGAAGATTGTTGGCGTTGAATCAGGTGGTAAAGTTGAAAATCTTCCGGTTCCAACATACGAAGAGCATGGTCAGAAAAAACTTAAAGTTCCTGTTGAAGCTTCTGTTGGTCAGGCTAAAGATGCTGAACTATGTGACCTTGGATTTATTCCACTTGCACATTGGGACAGAACAGATTATGCATGTTTCTTTGAAACACCTTCTGCTCACAGACCATTACAAATTAAGAACGACCCTGCTGCATCAGCCAATTCTGCAGTTGGAGCACGGCTTCAGTATACAATGTTAGTTACCAGAATAGCCCACTACCTGAAGTATCGTCAATTAGTTTTTGTCGGTAAGAATGCAGGCGCAGGTGAGATTAAAAAAGATATGTCCAGCTGGCTTGATACACTTGTTGTTGATATGCCGAATCCTGCAGAAAAAATTGTTGCTGAAAAACCACTCCGTTCTTACAAACTTGATGTAATTGAGTTGAAAGAAAGACCCGGTTTCTTCCAGATCAGTGCTGAGTTCAGACCGCATGTAGCAATAACCGGTATGGATGTAAACCTTAGACTCACTGCTTATCATTCAGGTGAAGAAGCGTAAATACATTTTTATTAATCTAATCAAAAATATCAATCACAATATACCCAGGAGGTAAAAAATGGCTGTAAAAGGCGAAATACTGTTCAAGGATGCTGAAGGAAATGATCTTGAAGGTCCACGTCCAAATGGTTCCAGTACGGTACTGGAATTTTCTCAGGTAATTAAATTACCATTCGAAAGATCGACCGGTCAGGTTACCGGCAGCAGAATGTATGAACCATTTATGGTTCTGAAAGAGATAGATAAACTCACTCCGTTCATGTTTCAATATTGTGCACAGGGTCAGGTATTCAAATCCGTTGTTGTTTCCTTATATGAAATTGCTGAAGCTACAGGTAAGGAAACAATTTACTTCAAATATACATTGACGAATGCAAGGCTGGTTTCGGTTGAAAATCTGATGCCGCCTTCATATGATAACCCGAAGTTGAATGTTGCACATCTCGAAAGAATCTTTCTTGTTGCAGAAACTGCAGAGTGGGAACATGTAAAAGCAAGCACCATGTTTGAAGATTCAGGCTTCTTCTCCTTCAGAGTCTAAAAATATCTTTGGCATCAAATCTAATAATTCCGGGTGGATCGTTTGAAGCGGATCCTTATTTTTCGATCTGTAATATCATCCACCCTCTATTTTAATATTACTTAAAGCCAGGTAAATAATATTGAAGAACCTAAGTCTGTATAATGTTCTTTTAGGACAATTTGTATCCGAAGTGGTAAATCCTGATGAAATCGGTCCGCAGCAATTTGAACACCTGACTGAAGATCAGAAGTTGAGTCTGAGTATTGTTGAAAACCTTCGAATGATACTTACAACACGGAAAGGCTCTGTTCAGCATTTACCTGATTTTGGCGTGTCTGATATACTTCAAATCTATCTTTCATCGGATAATCCTGTTGAATCGTTAAAAAAGGAAATCAAAGAAGTAATTCTAAAATATGAGCCAAGAATACGTGAAGTTCAAATGGAAACAACTGAGTTTGATCAGAAATCTCTAAGAGCTTCACTAAAAATAATTATTAAGGTTAAGGACAGTCCTAATACGGAAATATTATTAACAGAATTTTCAACTACTGGATGGACGAAGGTTGTGTTAGATAAGGATTCTCAATGAGTACAGACAAATATTTCGAAAGAGAATATAATTTTCTCCAAACATCCGGTGAAGAATTCAGTAAAAAACATCCTACCCTGGGTTCAAGACTTCACTTAAGTGAAAGAGAAAGAAAAGATCCGTTTGTAGAAAGATTATTTGAAGGTTTTGCATTTCTTGCCGGAAGAATTCACGAAAGACTGGATGATGAATTTCCTGAAATTGCCGGTGGAATTCTGGAAATTCTTTTTCCACATATGTTAAAGACTTTTCCATCGTGTGCAATACTTCAGGCAAAAATTAAATCCGGTGCACTAACCGAACCGGTGTTGATAAAAAAAGGCAGTGAGATACAGACACAAACCGGAAAATATAAAGTTAAATATAAAGTTCAATCCGGTTCCGGCGGAGGAAGCCGCTTAACTGAAAAAGAAGAACCAACAGAATTTATATTCCGAACAACACAGGATCTTTCGGTTCGACCTGTAACATTGACTGATGTAATGATTGAAGAATCTCCACAGGGTAAATCTTCTTTGATTATGAAATTGCAGCTTGACAGAAATGTTGATTATAATAGTTTAAAAATGGATACTTTCCGTATTTACCTTCATGGTTCTGCTTCTGTTAAATATAATCTGCATTTCTTCCTTACAAAGCATGTTTCCGGCATATCCGTTAGGGAATCATCAAGCGGCAAAAACATTTTTCAAAAGATAGATAAATTTAGTTTGTGTGTTCCTGAACTTTCTTCAGAGATAGAGTATAACGGGGATGATTATTCCATACTTCCCTATTCGAAACAATCATTCTCGGGTTTCAGATTATTACAGGAATATTTTGCCTATCCGGAAAAATTCTTTTTCATTGATATATTGGGACTGGATGCATTTCACGCCGCTGAAGCAACTTCAACCATAGAAATCAAATTTGATTTTAACAAAAAAATGCCCCGTGAAAAATGGCCAGATAAAAACAATATAATTTTAAATTGTACGCCTATAGTTAATTTATTTTCACGTTCAACAGAAGAAGTTCCGGTAACACAGCGACTTCCGGAGTACTACATCATCCCTGATCTGTACAGAAGAAAAAGCAGGGAAATTTATTCTGTCGATAAAGTAAGCGGAATAAGTGAACACAGGGTTGAACAATATAAATATATCCCTATAACAGCTCACGATATACTTGATACCAGTAACCCGGAATATAATTTTAAAAGATTTTTTTCAACTTTCAGAAGAACTATTCCGAGTGATATGGCTGAAAGTTATATCCGGTTATTTGGACCAAGCATGGAACAGGACTTATTTCCAAAAGAAACTCTGAGTATTGAAGCAACATTATCAAATGGTTTTTTACCGTCGGCATATTTGGAAGCCGGTTCAGTAAAAGAACCCCTGGATTTCCCGCCGGGTGTGGAAGCCTCAAATATTACAGTGCCAATTGAAATTCAGGATTGCCCCGATAAACAGAATTATCTTTGGTCACTTATTGCTCATTTATCTGTCAGTTTTTCAACGCTTGCAGAGGCAAATACACTTAAAAGTATTTTAAATTTATATAACTGGTCGAAAGCGCAAAATCATCCGAATAAAAAACGGATTGAAAGTATCAGAAAAATTCATAAACCAAAGCTTATCAATAAAATAATGAATCAGAGTTTAATAAGGGGAATTGAATTTCATATTGAGGTTGATGCAAAAGAATTTGAAAACGGAGAAGGCGAAATAAACCTTATGGGAATGGTTCTCAATACATTTCTATCTCACTACGTTACCCTTAATTCATACGTATTTTTAAAAATCACCGAATCAGGAACAAACAAAAGTTACACATGGAATCCCACAGCAGGCGAGATACTACCAGTATAAAAGAAGATATTGTCAGCCGGGGTCCGGAATATCACGTCTGGCAGGCTGTTTGGCTAAGTGAGAATATCACAAAGAAAGATAATCCTAAAAGAAAGGATTTTCTTTTTGACCAATTGGGATTAAAATTCCGCCCGTACCAGCATTATGTTTATCCCCCGCGTGATATAAGATCGGTTGAGTATGAAGAAGGTGAAATAAAATTTGTTCTTAATTTTCTTGGTTTGTACGGGATCAATTCACCACTGCCAAGATGTTATCATGAACAGATTTCTTTTCAGGAAAAAATATTAGGACCCGGAAATATTCCGCTTCAGAATTTTCTGGATATTTTTAATAACAGATTTTACTGGCTTTATTATCAGTCTTGGAAAAAATACCGTTTCTATCTTAATCTTAATGGTGATCCGAAAAATAAAATATCTGAAAGGATTAATTCTTTTATCGGAAGAGGAATTTTTTCTAAACCCGCTTCATCATCCATATCAGATTTCAGTCTTCTCAAATTCGCAGGAGTGTTCAGCCAGCGAGTAAGAAGTAAAGACGGATTAAAAATACTACTATCACATATGTTCCCGGATTTTCCGATTAAAATAAAAGAGTTTATACCCCATTCCGTTGATCTTGTAGATGTACCTGAACTTGGGAGTGAAGAATTCAGGCTGGGTCAAAATAGTTTTGTGGGAAACTCAACCATAGATTATATGAGCAGAATTTGCCTGGAGGTAGGTCCGGTTTCATTTGAGGATTATATTAACTTTCTTCCCGGAACATCCAATGCAAAAAAATTAAACGAATTATTAAAACTCTACCTGAATGATGGTCTTGAGTACGATATTAAATTCAAAATAAAAGCTGATACTATTGCTTCAATATCCTGGGATGATGATCGACTGAAACTCGGATCTACTTTCTGGTTAGGAAAACCGTCAATTGAACAATTTGATGTTTATATTGAAAATGAAGAGTTCACTGCAGTAAATTGAGTTTTATCTTGGATAAATAAAAGTCACTCTCCTTTTTAATAATGGGATTGCAAGTGAGGTTATCCCATCGTAGTTATCAGTTTATGCGTCCCACATTCCAAACAAATTTCAATAACAATATTCATTAATTGCAGGAGTTTTAAATGCAAAGTAAAGATTTGAAATCATTACTTTTAAAATTAAATAATTACCTTGTACGTAACCTCGATACAGCAACCGGGTTGGGAATTAACAGGGGTCATTACGAAATTACAATTGAGCATTTGCTAAATGCTCTGATTGAGGATGGGCAAGGCGATGTTCCATTAATACTTAAACATTATGCTATTGATTCAGGCGATGTTCAGGCTAAATGTCTTAAGAGTCTTGAAGGAATGGATAAAGGAAACACCGGCAAACCAAAACTTTCACCGTTGTTAACTGAATTATTTGAACAAGCGTGGATAACGAGTTCCGTACACCATCACGAAACAAAGATAAGATCGGGTGCATTATTTGAAGTGTTTATTGCATCTGAACAGGTTATCAGTACAAGACTGATGGATATTCTTTCACCTATCAAACAGGAAGAACTCAGAACGGAGTTCTACAATATTCTCAGAGGTTCTGTTGAAGACGCTTCTGTGTCTTCCGAAATGATTTCGCAAGAAGAAGCACGTGAAATCCCAGCCGACGGAACAGTACTTGACTTGTATACAACGAATCTTGTAACTCAGGCTAAGGATGGAAAGATTGATCCGATACTGGGCAGAGATGAAGAAATTATACAGGTGATAGAAGTATTGTGCAGAAGAAAAAAGTCTAACCCCATTTTACTCGGAGAACCCGGCGTTGGAAAGACTGCACTTGTTGAAGGACTTGCAATTAAAATTGCTGCTGATGAAGTTCCGGACATTTTAAAAAACAATCAGATCTATTCATTAGATATGGGTTCACTTCAAGCCGGAACAAAAATGCGCGGTGAATTTGAGAAAAGATTAAAAGCAGTTATAAATGAAGTTACCAATTCCCCCCTTCCAGCAATACTATTTATTGATGAGGCTCATACGTTGATTGGTGCAGGTGCATCTGCAGGCGGTGGTGATGCAGCAAACTTATTAAAACCGGCATTAGCACGGGGATCATTCAGAGCCATTGCAGCAACAACTTATCTTGAATACAATAAATATTTTGCCAAAGATGCAGCACTTGAGAGAAGATTCCAGCCGATTCACGTTGGTGAACCTGATGATGAAAAAGCTAAAGTGATGTTGAGGGGTATTAAGGCAAAGTATGAAACTTATCACGGTATTCACATAACAGACGGAGCAATAGATGCTGCTGTTAAATTATCACGAAGATACATTGCCGGCAGACAGCTACCCGATAAAGCAGTCGATCTGCTAGACACTGCTGCAACACGCGTAAAGATGTCGCTGACAAGTAAACCCCCGAAACTTGAACTTCTTATAAGCCAGTTAAATTCCGTTACAATGGCTATCAATACACAGCAAAAAGATTCTGATATGGATCTTGTTATTGATCAGAAAGCATTGAAGGAATTAAAGGATAAAAAATCGAAATTGGAAAGTGATATAAAATCTGATGAGGAGCGGTGGACTAAAGAAAGTGAGCTAACCCGGAAGCTGATGGAATTACGAATTAAGAAATCTACCGCACAAAATGGCGGAAAAGATAAAGAGGACCCTGCAATAGTCAGCGAAATTTCAAAAATAAAAGAAGAGTTGAGTAAGCTTCAAAATGATCGACCGCAGGTTTTTGCCGAAGTGACAACTAATATAGTTGCGGAGGTTATTGAAGCCTGGACAGGAATTAAAGTTGGTAATATGACACGTGATGAAATGACAACCCTTCTCGATCTTGAATCTGATTTAAAGAAAAGAGTGGTTGGACAGGATCATGCGATCAAACAAATTGCTGATGTTATACGCGGTGCAAAAGTTGGGATTAAAAAAGAAGAAGGACCGAATGGAGTTTTTCTATTAGTCGGACCGAGCGGTGTGGGTAAAACTGAATTAGCACGTGCTGTTGCAGAAGTTTTATTTGGTGATGAGAGATTTATGGTTACTCTTAATATGACTGAATACCAGAGTGAACATAATACTTCAAGATTAATTGGAGCTGATCCCGGTTTAGTCGGTTATGGTGAAGGCGGTGCATTAAGTGAACCCGTTCGCAGAAGACCGTATTGCGTTGTTCTTCTTGATGAAATTGAAAAAGCAAACACATCGGTTACAGATCTGTTTATGCAAATTTTTGACAGAGGAATGCTTCAGGATGCCGACCGAAGGAATATCGATTTTACCAATACTACCATTTTTATGACATCAAACCTTGCATCCGAAGTTTTGTTTGAAAAGTATAATGAAGGAATGACTGATCCTGATGATCTGCTGGAAGCAATTCGTCCATATATGAATCAATATTTCAGACCGGAGTTTTTAGGAAGACTTAAGCCTATAGTTTTTCTTCCTTTAACTAAAGAAACAATGAAACCGATAGTAGGAATAAAACTCGGCAAAATTCAGAAGAGGCTGCTGCAGAATCAAAACCTTGTAGTTGAGTTTAATAATGCAGTGATTGATGATATAGTGGATTCCTGCACACGCGCTGAAACCGGTGCAAGAAATATTGATGCTATAGTTGACCGAAAACTCGCTCCGGAAATATCCTCACAACTTTTAGGTTTTATGGCTGAGGGTAAAAGTCCATCAAAAGTTTCAGTTACAAAAGCAAAAGACGGTTCCTTCAAATACAAGTTTACCTGAGAATGCAGGATACTTTCATTACAATAACAGACAATGATTTATTAATATTTCGATCGAGAGGCTTAAATGGCTGAACAAAAATTTAACGAACCTCATTATAGAATTCATTTCGCCGATCTTGAAGAGGATACCTTCGGTGTTGTGTCATTTGAAGGTGAGGAGGAAATTTCTGCTTTATTTGAATACAGAATTGTTCTTGCATCCTACGATTCAAAAATTGATTCATCAAAGGTTTTAAACAAAACTGCAACCTTTACACTCATCAGGTCAGATAAGAGTGAATACCAGGTGCACGGACTTATTTCGCGGTTTGAACAATTTGGTCAATCCAAGGATGAAGTATTCTACAAAGTGGATTTAGTCCCCCGTTTATGGCATGCAAATCTTACGTTTCAAAATGAAGTTTATCAGAATATAGAAATGCAGGATCTGATAAAACTTATTGCTGAAAAAAGCGGATTGACCGGACAGGATTATAAAATTGAATTAAAAAATAAATATCCTAAAAGTGAGTTTATTGTTCAGTACAGGGAAACTGATTTGAATTTTTTAAATCGCAGACTTGAGCATTTCGGAATATATTACTACTTCGATCACAGCGGGGGTAAAGATGTAGTATGTTTTACTGACGACAACACTAAACTTCCTGGTATTAATATTTCTGAAGACCTTGGCTATAATGAAAACCAGGATCCTTTCGGTGAGGTAGAATCAATTCTGGATATTTCGTCCAAGGAAACAATTGTAACCGGAACAGTTCAACTAAAGGATTATAACTATCTGTTCCCCGAAAAACAATTGATGGCACAGAGCCGTATAAATTCCGAACTGCCAGGAACATATTATGATTACGGCGATAATTTTGAAAATGAAAAAGATGCCGAATTCCTGGCAAGAATAAGAAACCAGGAATTCCTAGCACAAAGCAGAATATTTAAAGGCAAAACAAATTGCAGATTATTCAGTGCGGGTTTCACATATAAAATGCAGCTCCATTATCGTGATGACTGGAATAGTGAATATATAATTACAAAAATTACTTCAAGTGGTTCTCAGAAGGGACAATATGCGGTTCCTCAAAAATTACAATCCGGCGACCAGTTATTTGAATGCCGGTTTGAAGCAATACCATTTGATATTGAATACCGACCAGCAAGAAAAACACCTGTTCCAAAAATTTCAGGAATAATGAGCGCTAAACTTGAATCAGGCACCGGTGATGAATATGCATATCTGGATGACCATGGCAGGTACAGAGCAAAAATGTTATTCGATCTTAGTGATAAATCAAATGGGGAAGCCTCGCTGCCAATCAGGTTAACACAAAATTACACGGGATCAGGTTATGGCGTACATTTCCCGAATCACGCTAATACCGAACTGCTCTGGTCTTGTGTTGATGGAAATGTTGACAGACCTATTGGACTTGGAACAGTTCCGAATCCTTCGCAGGCATCACCAGTGGTTGCCAAAAATAAATCGCATAATCTGATCAGAACAGCTTCCGGAAATGAAATACTGCTTGATGATAAATCTAACGAAACCCAAATTGTTTTGAAATCTTCGGATTCTCATAAAATCTCTTTGGATGATAAAGATGATAAGATTGAAGTTGTTTCTAAAGATAAACATAAAATTACATTAGATGATAAAAATCAGAATATTGAAGTAAATAGTAAAGACGGGCACAAAATTCTGATGGATGATAAGAACACTAAAATTGAAATTGTAAGCAAGCAGGGTCATTTCATTATTATAAACGATACGGGCGGTGAAGAAAAAATTCAGATCTCTGATAAGCCCGGAAACAATACTATTATCATTGATATTGCAAAACAGAAAATTGTTGTAGAAACAAAAGACGGAGATATTGATATTCTTGCTAAAGGCGACATAAACATTAAATCAAAAAATTTATCTATGGAAATTGAAGAGGATTTTAAGATAAAAGCCGGTAATATGAAAACTGAAACCGATCAGGACTTTGAAGTAAAATCTGCAAATATTAAACAGGAAGCAAAGAGTGACTTTAAACAAAAAGGTATGACTATAACTGCGGAAGCATCTACAGACTTCAAAGCAAAAGGATTAAACACTACAGTTGAAGCAGGTGTAAATATGCAGGTAAAAGGTACTATGACAACTGTTGAAGCATCCGGTATAAATACTGTAAAAGGCAGTATGGTAAAAATTAATTGATGATATAAAAGAAGAATATTAAATGAGTTTTGCAGCAAGGTTAGGCGATAGTTGTGCTCATGGTGGAGTAATAGTTGTCGGCTGTCCAACTGTTTTGATTGGAAATATGCCGGCAGCACGTGTTGGTGATAACCATGTTTGTCCAATGGCTACACCAGGGACACCTCCAATTCCGCATGTTGGCGGACCAATTTTGCCACCTGGAAGCCCTACAGTATTTATTGGCGGAATGCCTGCAGCAAGAGTTGGTGACATGGCTACCTGTGTTGGACCACCTGATTCTATAATTGTTGGTTGTCCTACTGTTATGATCGGAACTGCAGGAAGTGGAAGCGGAAGCGGTGGTGGTGCAGGCTCAAGCGGCGCAGCCTCAGCCAATGCCAGTGCAAAGAATGCATTGAGTGATAATGTGGAATCAACAACCAGGGAAGAGCATTGGATTGAATTTGACTTTGAAGATAAAGCCGGAAACCCGGTTAGCGGAGTTTATTATAAATTTACAGACCCAGACGGAAATGAAACACAGAATTATCTAAAACCGGATGGCAGAGTTTCGCGTGATGCAATGTCAGAAGGCGAAGGTAAAGTTGAGCTAATAAGCTTGTATAACGCTAACTGGTCCAAAGAAAAAACTAAGCCTGGTGATACAGTTAAACTTAGTATAGAAGCAGAAGGAATTAAGGATGATGAAGAAGTTACTTTCAACATTTACAGAAGGGATATTTCAGGTGCAGATACTTTTGTTAAAAAGTTAGAGGAGAAAATAACTGGTAATAAATCTGAAGCAGAGTGGACTGTAGGTGCTTCAGATGATGACGAAACAAATTCGGAAAAATCAGCTAAGGGTTATTCATCTCCCGAATATTATTTTATTGTTCACTATGGCCCTACTCTTAAGACAAGATCAGGATTCCTTTATATTGAAGATTTTATAGAAATAGAGCTAAAAGATGAAGAGAATAATCCAATTGCTGATGAAGAATATGTAATCTTTGCTCCAAACGGCGAAGTAAGAAATGGTAAGCTTAACATTAGCGGATATGCCAAAGAAGAAAAATTACCTGGTGGAATATGCAGCATAAAGTTTCCTAATCTGCCAAAGTTCCAGGAGTAATCGGAAGATATAATAGTCTGAAATCATATTTTCTGTTTGCCTTCAAATCTCTTCCCTGCTGCAGTATAGTTTAATTTGTTCTGTACACTTCTTAAAAATATTTATTAGCTGATTCAAGTATATTCAACTACATTATTATGCCCGAAGAATTAATAATAGATGCCCGTAAAACCGATAAGATTGATAATCTTTTAACCGGACGAAAACATTCGATAAGGGTTAAAAGAAATTTTAAATACAATGTAATCGAAATGGAAGACGTAAACTTTCATTTCGATAGCGCTGTATTGCTGCCTGATTATGGCCCCGACGCTCCGAAACCAGGTACCGATAAACAGAATAGAATAACCGGACTTGCTGTTATTTATGCCTGTTATAAACAATCTGAAAAAGAAAATTTTCTTCAAAAGATATTAATAACAGGTCATACTGATAAAAAAGGATCGGAGAGTTACAATTTAACTCTGTCAAGGGAGCGTGCTGAAAACGTTTTCTTCATGCTTATTGGCGAAAGAACAAACTGGGTAAACTCAGCACTTGCTAAAAACCAGGTTGAAGATATTCAGCAAATTTTAAAATGGATTGATTTTAATTTTCAGTACGATTGTGATCCGGGGGAAAAAAATAATATAATGAATAATGAAACAAGGATTGCATTAGAGAAATTTCAAAAAAAATATAATAAATATTTTGTTGACCTGAAAAAACATGACGATAAGTTTACTCGCGAATTTACCAGGATTGATGAAGATGGAAAACCGGGAAAACAAACCTGGGGAGCATTCTTCGATATGTATGTTTTTGAACTTTTAATAGTGTTAGGTATAAAGGAAGATGGCTTACTGGAGATTCAAAGTAAACTCGATTTCGTAAAAAAAGGTCCCGGAAGCCCGGCACCGGTAGTAGGCTGCGGAGAAAATTTTCCTAAAAGCGGAAGCACAACAGAAGAAGCTAATGCTGTCGACAGGCGTGTAGAAATTTTATTTTTTGATGAGGTTGAGGTCCCGGAATTAAAATGTCACCCATCTAAAACTGTATGCAAAAAAACACAATGCGATCTTTTTAATACCAAAGATGTTTACGTACCTGTTCCGGTTCCAGTGAACCCTCTCCCCCTGCCAAGTGGCGTTGCGGTAAGAGTTCATTTAAGAATTATGTATAAAACTCCCGAAGGCGATGAAAGAGCATTCCCTAAAGACTTTCCATACGTGTTGAAGTTTGGCGATGGAACCAGTGAACAGCATACAATTGAAAAAGATGATGGACAGGTTTTTTTGCAAGTGCTCCGGGAGAAAAAATCTTTT
>JAWOIK010000191.1:0-3638 GCA_046484705.1 Ignavibacteriaceae bacterium
GGTATGGTATTAACGGCTACTATACAATTGGATGAAAATATAGATTTAAAAACTGAGAAAGAATTTCTGAATTCAATTATTGAGATTATCAAACAAAAAAAACTTTGCGATTGGATACAACAATCTCCAAACTGGGCAATTTTTAACAGTCCTCCTAATGGGGCTGATTCCGCACCATTCGGCACTTATAAAATCAGTTTGCAAGGGAAATCTACAGAAGAATTATTTAATTCAATTCAAACAAAGGATAGATCAGATATAAGAAAAGCCATTAAAGAGGGTGTTGAGATTAAAAGTGGTTTTAACTTATTAAATGAGGCAATGGCTTTAATATCAGCGACTGCCGAAAAAGCCGATATCAGTTTACCATCAAAAGAGGAACTGCATTATCTTAAAGAAAACATCCAGGTTCTGATATCTTATTACCAAACCGTACCTCAGTCCTCCGCAATTTTTTACACAAATAAGTATGCCTGGTATAATATGTATGCAGGTACAAAGGATAAGCCATTTCGCGGTTCAAATTCACTTTTATACTGGTCTGCAATAAAATCTGCCAGAGAGAAAAGTGTGTTATTTTTCGATTTAGTAGGCGCTCAGATAAATCCGGACCCGGGTTCGAAGCAAGAAAAAATACAAAGATTTAAAGAGCATTTTGGTGTGGAATTATTTAAGGGTTATATGTGGAAAATGCCAATTTCCAAGTTTAAATATTACATGTATGATTATTTAATTAAAACTTTCTTTTTAATCAGTAGGCGAAAATTTAAAGGTGATATTATCGACCGGGAACGAAATCGCCAATTAATTTTATGATATAAATCGGTCAATATCAATATTTATTCTTTATAAACTTGTTATTTCCATATCGATCTTAAAGTGTTAATACCATACTTTCCAAATCCATTCAGTTTAACTGACTATTATTCCATTATATCAGATAAGAGAACAGAACCGGATATTCATAATCTTGGATTTACCAGTAAATACCAATTCGTAAACAATGCAAGTCTCGGGATAAATCTGTTACTCAAATCATTTGGTTTAGAACCCGGTTCAAAAGTGGGGCTATCCCCGCTCATATGTAATTCTGTGACAATTGCGATACTAAAAGCCGGTTTTACTCCCTATTTTTTTGATATAAATAATGACTATATATCAGAATTTAAAGAGCAGAGTTTTAATAATTCAGGAATAAGGGCATATATATTACCACACCTTTACGGGGCAATGCACCCTCAAACCGTGGAGATTGTTTCCTGGTGCAGACAAAATAATGTGTTTTTGATTTCAGACACTGCACAATCCTTTGGTTTGACAATTAATAATTTACCTGCCATTGAACTCGGAGATGGGGGCGTTTACAGTTTTGGTTCCGGCAAAGCTTCCTCCTGCGCAGGCGGCGGGATTGTATATAACCTAAATGTCAGAATCAGTTATTTAAATAATCCATTTATAAATATGATTAATAATGAACAATCAAAATATAAGTTAGCCAGCAGAACATATGGTTTAGATAAATACAAAAAAGGCGGTTTATCAGGTAGTTTGAGAGGATATCTATCTTCATTTACTGGTGATTATAATCCGGGGATAACAAGAATTCAGTTTAATGCCATTAAATTATTTTTAAAACACAGAGAAGAAATCCAAATAAAAAGAAATATTAATTCTTCGATCCTGCAAAATAATCTGGATCCGCAATATTTTATTATGCCCGGGAGTTTTAGTGATTCATTAAAGTTCAAGTATATATTTTCACTTAATCTGGCTGAGAAAAAAAAATCAGAATTTATTTCAGCTATGCGTATAAAGGGAATAGAAATTCATAATTGTTCCCACACAGACTCAACACACACTAAAGATAACCAGTTATCGAATTACGAAAAACTAAAAAATCATTTACTTGAATTGTCAACTGAATCAAGCATTCCTGAGAAAAATTTCAATAAAGCTGCAGATATTATGAATCATCACATTAAAAGTTTTTAGTTATCCACATGGTAAAAAAGTGTATCCTTACTATTGATTATGAGTTATTCCTTGGGAACAGAACAGGAACAGTAAGGGATTCTATGACTGAGCCAACTGAAAAGTTAGCATCAATCCTGAATAAAAATGGCTCTAAGATGACAATATTCTGGGATATTTTACATTATTATAAATTACTGGAATTTGAAAAGAGGCATCCGGAATTAAAACATGATAGATTACTAATTGAGAAACAGATTTTAGATTTAGCTGGTAGAGGACATGACGTGCAATTACACCTGCATCCACACTGGTTAGATGCCAAATATGCAGATAGTAAATGGAATTTTACGTATGAGCGTTTTAAACTGCATAGTTTATCAACTGAGAAAAATGATGAAGATATTAATACTATAACAGGATGTGTTAAAATATCAAAAAATTTAATGGAGAACCTAATCAGGAATGTTAATCCAAATTACAAAGTTACTACATTCAGAGCCGGAGGATATTTAATAGAACCATTTGAGCAAATACGAGATGCTCTGAAAAAAAATGAAATTATGATTGACAGCAGCTCCTGTCCGGGTATATATAATAATAATGATATTTCACCATATGATTTTCGTTTCTACCCAACCAAATCGAAATACAGTTTTAGTTTAACACCAAAAACAGAAGAGGATAATGGTGATTTCATTGAAATCCCAATTGCTGCCATAAAATTACCCATAATCAGATACATTTATTTTAAAGTTCTAAGAAGAAGCAAATATCCCTCGCTGGAAAATGAAAGAAAAGGTGATGGTGTAGGCAGCATGAGTATTAAAAAACGAAATATAAAAACTGACAAGTTTTTTTCTATATTACTTTCCCCCAGAATCGTTCAGTTTACTACTGATTCTAACTTTCGTGAGAGGTTTAGTTATATATTTAAAAAGGTACCGGAGTACGCTACGATGATTCTACATCCTAAACTATTGAACAGCCATACGATGAGAATATTAGATGACTATGTGACAACAAATAAAATCCATTTTATTTCTATACAGGATTATATCCCTGAAGATGTTAAATTGAATAATTGTTAATTAACTTAATTATCTTTGCTGAGAAACTGGCCCGGTAATTGTTTCAAAAGCATTACAAAAAACCGTTAAAACGGTTTACCCAACGAGGCGGTCATCTTGAGTTAGGTTAATAGTTATAATAACACAATCTGTCTGATATTAAGAGGATTGGTTTTTAAAATCGAATAAACAAAAAAGGAATCAGCTAATAATTTTGGACGAGAAAATATTTGTAACCCAGCCTTCTTTACCACCGTTAGATGAATTTACAGAATACTTGAAGGATATCTGGGATAGTAAACAGCTCACAAACAATGGCAGATACCATCAGCAATTTGAAAAGCAATTAGCTGAATATCTCGGGGTAAAGTATTTATCCCTTTTTTCAAACGGCACCCTGGCACTTATAACAGCATTACAAACACTGCGTGTTACAGGCGAGGTTATTACTACTCCTTTCAGTTTTGTTGCAACCACACATGCATTGCATTGGAACGGTATTAAGCCGGTCTTCTGCGATATTGAATCTGAGACATTTAACCTTGATCCGGAAAAAATTGAAGCAGCTATCACGCCTAAAACAACAGCAATAATGCC
>JAWOIK010000238.1:0-7645 GCA_046484705.1 Ignavibacteriaceae bacterium
CTTCCAAAATCCGGACTTTCGGAAACATATTGCAATCAGGCGGAATTTTTTATTCAAAAGAGAGACGGCAAAATTAATACATCACATACTGTTAACGGATTTAAAATTGAAGATCATAGAATCACGGAAGTTTATACAGACAGTGGAATCATTTCGGATTTCGATTTCGTTGTATCAGCTATTCCTTTATATGCTTTGGAAAAAATAATTCCGGTTTCGTATCTGGACAAAATACCGGAATTAAAGTATTCATCCATTCTTACTGTGCATATCTGGTTAAAGGATAATCCACTTAGAGAAAATTTTTATGGATTAATAAATTCTCCTCTTCACTGGATATTCAATAAAAAAACTCATCTTACTTTAGTTATCAGCGATGCCGATTATCTTATTGATCAAACCAAAGATGAAATTTTAAGTTTAGTAAGTATTGAATTAAAGAATTTTGCCGGCATTAACGAAGATCAGATTACAGACTTCCAGGTTATTAAAGAGAAGCGTGCAACTTTTATTCCTTCAGAAAACATAAATAATTTACGTCCAACTGTAAGAACGGGTTTGAAAAATTTATTTGTTGCCGGTGATTGGATTGATACCGGATTACCATCAACAATTGAAAGTGCTGTTAAAAGCGGTAGAATGGCAGCGGAAGCGATTTTAGTAACCAGAGTTTGAATTAGTAACAGATAAAATTAAATATATACCATGCTTAAACAAGTCAGAATTTATATTGATAAACTTCAATTACAGCCTCACCCAGAAGGAGGCTACTATAAAGAAGTTTACCGCGCAGGTGAAATGATTTTAGCTGAGAATTTACCTGGCGCATATAATGGAGATCGGAATATTTCCACTTCAATTTATTTTCTACTTCAGCAGAAAGACTTTTCTGCATTTCACAAATTAAAGTCGGATGAACTATGGCATTTTTATGACGGAACCAGTGTGAAAATTTCCGTTATTGACCAAGATGGAAATTTCAAAGAGATATTCTTAGGAAAACATATTGATGAAGGAGCAGTATTTCAAACCGTTATTAAAAAGAACTGCTGGTTTGCAGCAGAACTGATTGATAAAAAATCGTTTGCACTCGTTGGCTGCACTGTATCACCCGGATTTGATTTCAGTGATTTTGAAATGGCAGATTGTGAGCAGTTGATAAGACAATTTCCGGAATTGAAAGACCGGGTTATAAGACTATGTCGTCCAAAGATTTCATAAAGCATCCCGGAATTATGAGAAAAATAAATACCTTCATTTGGTCTGAAACTTCTGATAATTTGCCGGTGAGTTTAGAAAAAAGTTTTATTTTACCATTTGATAATAAATATCAAATTATCTAATTTTTTGCGTCGAAAATAAAATAAAAGGAGAAACCTATCGATTTTTTTCTACAGACTAACTAATTCTCTTAGGTTAATTTTATTAAACGCAAAATATTAAATCTTTTCGGTGAGATATTCCGCATGCTCATATTCGGGGCAATTATCTTCTATGCGGGTATCAACCTTGGCTTCTACTCAAAAACGAGCACACAGTTGAATAGTATGCTATGGCTCCATGCCTGGCACGCATATCAAAATGCCCAGCAACTCGAATCTATTGAACACGGAGCCAACGACCAAGAAGCAACCCTAAATGTTAACACCAGTTCTTCAGAAACGGACGACATTGTATTGTTGTTTGATGTTCCGGCTGATACCGGCGAAGTAGATACACTGCTGCCCGATTCACTTCTGCAGCCAGAGCCTGTAGATACTTTGTTGGATCCGTTCATTCTTCCCGAAGATACCGTTGCTGTTGACTGGATGGCTGTTGATTCGACAGGCAGACTGGAACATTTCCGGTATCAGCGCGAGGACCGTCCATTTGTAGAATTGAAAGAAAGAAAGAAATCCAAATTTTTTATTGAACCCTCCCAGACACACAAACAACGACGCGCAAGCATTGATTCGTCAGGTAAATTTGTAGAAATAAGAGAAACTATAGCAGGACAGGACGCAAAGATATTATTAAGAGTTCCCATCGAAGAATATGTTGAAGCTAAAATAAAACTCCGTGAGAGAAAACTTTGGGAAGACCTTGGTTATCAATATGAATTAAAAGATACTAAGGTGGGACTGGGTGATTTAATAAAAAGCATAACAGATTTTGAAATCCCGCTTCCCAGTGTTGGTGTCCTCAGTATATTCGGAACTCCGAAAATCAGTTTAAGAATCGGCGGACAGGTGCAGATTCGCGGTGCCTGGAGAAATGAAACCACAGAGGGAGTTACAGCATCAAGACTGGGTAATACAAGAAATGAACCGGACTTTAAACAACAGGTGCAGATAAATGTAAACGGAACCATTGGTGATAAACTTAATATAGTAGCCGATTGGAATACCGAAAGAACCTTTGAATACGAGAACCAGTTAAAAATTAAATATACCGGCTATGATGATGAAATAATCCAAAGCGTTGAAGCAGGAAACGTATCACTTCAAACCTCTCCATTAATAGGAGGAAGTGAAGCTCTGTTCGGATTAAAAGCTCAGTTTAAAATGGGACCCTTTACACTTACAACTCTTGCAAGCCAGAAAAAAGGTGAAACTAAGGAGGTATCTGTTTCCAGCGGAACAACTACCCAGGAATTCCAAATTCGTGCATACGATTACTCAACAAACCACTATTTTATTGACACTTTATATGCCTCCGTTTCTCCTGATTTAAATTTATTTAACAGATATTTTGGAAGTCCCACGCCTCAGGTTGATAATAGATTTTTTGTTAAAGATATACAAGTGTGGAAATCTATTAATGTGCCGACAACAGATAAGTCCAAGGAACGGGAGGCAAACGCATTCATAAATCTTCCTTCAATTAATGTTAATGGCGAGTATGATGACTCCTTAAGAGGACCTATTGATGTTCCCGGTGAGGTTGAATTTGGAAGGTTTTTATTACTTACACCAGATGTTGATTATTCGATTCACGCAGAAACAGGATTTATTACGTTAAAGACTGCAATTAACGATCAGGATATTCTTGCCGTAGCATACCGGACTGAGAACGGGCAAGGTTCCGAAGACGATCTCATTTATGGAGAGTTCCTTACTCCTGCAAATACCGATACCTCAAGAAAATTAATACTAAAATTAGTAAAGCCAAAATACCTGCAGCCAAGTTATAGAACTGCCTGGAAACTGCAGTTAAAAAATATTTATCCGGTCGGTTCAAGAAATCTTAAAGTTGACGGATTTGACTTTAACATCCAGTATGAAATTGAAGGTGGTGAAGCTGTTTCAGAAGTCCAGGGAACATCAGGCACTGTAAGGTTTTTAAATGCCTTTGGTTTGGATTTGCTCGATGCGGGTTCGCAACCTAATCCGGACAATAAATTTGATTACAGACCGGGTATTACAATTTTTCCTGTAACAGGTGAAATAATATTTCCCACTCTTCAGCCTTTTGGGGCAGATCTTCCGGATCAATTAACAGATGCATACCGTTATCAGTCCATATATGATACAACAAAAACTTTTGCCAAACAGGACAAGACCAGAGATAAATGGCGTATGGTTGGTCAGAGTTCCGGTGATGCTACTTCAACTTACCAGCTTGGTTTTAACATTGTTGAAAATTCGGTAAGAGTTTTGTTAAATGGGAGGGAATTGACCCCAAATGTAGATTACTCCGTAGATTATAATGTAGGTACATTAACTATACGAAATGATGCCGCTCTAGTTCCCGGGGCAGATCTTAGAATAACGTATGAGCAAAATGATCTGTTTCAGTTAGCATCCAAAACCTTACTGGGTGCCAGAGGAGTATTCGAGTTTTCCAAAAAAACCAAATTAGGATTTTCAATTTTAAATCTGAATCAGCAGACGTTGAGTGATAAAGTACGAATTGGTGAAGAGCCTTTAAGCAACACTATTTACGGTTTGGATTTTAATACTCAGGCAGACCTCCCGATAATCACAAGCGCAATAGATAATCTCTTCTCAACACGGGAAATGTCATCAATAACATTAGGCGGTGAATACGCATACATTGATCCAGATCCAAATACGAAGAAAAGTACCGTTCTGTCTGACGGAGGAAAAAGCATTGCATACATAGATGATTTTGAAGGTGCTAAAAGAATTATTCCAATCGGAGTTGCATACACTTCGTGGAAGGATTTAAGTCCGCCGGATTCATTAATTAATCTGCCGGGAATTACTCGAATGGAAAAAATGAACCACAAGGCAAAAACCTTCTGGTTTACAAGAACACCATCAGATGTAACAGTACAACATATTTATGGAGACCGTAAGCAGGTTGGGCGTTCAGATCAGCAGGTAACAGTTATGGATTATGTGTTCGTCCCTGATACTCCCGGAACTTATAATTATACGCCGGAACTATCCGATCCATCATTAAGCTGGGGTGGTAACATGAAAGTTCTTTCATCTACCGCCAACAATTTGGTTGAAGAGAATGTTGAATTTATTGAATTCTGGATTAAAGTAAATCGGGCGCCAGACAGTGCGAAGCTTTATATCGATCTTGGCAGAATTACAGAGGATGTTATTCCAAATAACAGGCTGGATACAGAAGATATTTTTAATAATGAAACAATAACCAATCCTGACTTACAGGATCTTGGATTGGATATGCTTTCAGATGCTGAAGAACGATCCGAGTATGGTTCAACTAAATCCGATCCGGCTGGAGATAATTTTTTCTTTTTAAGAGATGATGCTATTCATCCATTTGATTATTTCCATATTAATGGAACTCAGGGAAATGCAATACTTACAGATATCGGGCTGATTCCTGATACCGAAGACTTAAATCGTAATGGTTCATTAGACCAGGCAAATAGTTATTTCCGTTATGAAATTCCATTAAGTACAGACTCTACGGTTAATCCATTTGTGATCGGTACTCTTGCAGATTTCGGCTGGTATTTTTACCGCGTTCCTCTTAAAGATTTTGTGCTGGAATACGGCAATCCAAGTTTTACTAATGTTGAATTTATAAGAATGTTTACCGAGGGGTTAGATTCTATGCTTTGGTTCCAGATAACAGAATTTAATCTTGTTGGAAGCCAGTGGCAAAAAGCTATATCAGAAGATACCGTACTCTCCATTTCAGTTGTAAGTCTTGAAGAAAATCCTAATTACCAGTCACCTCCGGGAGTTTTCCAGGAACGTGACAGAACAAGACCTGACGAGAACATACTGCGTAATGAGCAATCGCTCAATCTTATCCTTAATGGCTTACCGGAAGGTGAATCAAGGGAAGCTGTAAAATTTCTTTTCAGACCCCTTGACGTTTTTAACTATACAGAAATGAAATTGTTTATACATGGCGATGAAAATTCCGGACCGGGCTCTGTTTCCTATCAGAACCCCCGCGGTGAATATTCAGCAGAAGTTTACTTCCGTTTTGGCGGAGATTCAAATCACTATTATGAATACCGTCAGCCGGTTGGACCAGGATGGAATGAAATAAGCATACTGTTTGACCAGCTTACTGCAATTAAACAATTACCAAGGGATTCTGTAACACAAATTGTTGAAATACCGGTGCCGGGGCAGCCGGGACATTTTTACCGGTATAAAGGAAATCCGACTCTAACATCTGTGAAATTCCTTTCAGTCGGAATTTTTAATATCGAAAATAATTTTAATGACGGAAGATCGATCTCCGGTGAGGTTTGGGTTAATGAGTTAAGAGTTGTTGGTGCTGATGATTCACCCGGGTGGGCTTATTCTTTCAGCACTTCAATTAAGCTTGCCGATCTGATGACTGTGAATTTTAATATGAGTGAGAGGAATCCATATTTCCACAGGCTTCAGGACAGGTTCGGATCCAGAGTTGAATCAACCAATTGGTCAGCCTCTACCGATGTTAATGTTCTTAAGCTTATACCGCTTAGTTTACCTGAAAGTAATTTAAGAGTTACATATTCACATACAGAACAGCTCGGAAAGCCGCTTTATATACCGGGTTCTGATGTAAGAGTTGATGAGGCTGTAAGACAATTAGAACTGAACAACAGTTCAGACCCCACCGGTACAGGAAAAACAGCAGAGGATTTGAGAGCCGAAACGCAAACACTTACTGTTTCAGATTCCTGGTCAGCATCGAACATAAAAATAAAAGTTCCCACAAATTGGTGGTTAATACGTGATACATTTAATGCGCTTACATTCGGCTTTAATTATAATAAAAACTTCAGCCGGAATCCTACAACTTTAGTTAACAAAAGCTGGGTCTGGAATGCAAATGCCAACTACGCTGTAAATCTCAGTCCCGATTATTTTATTGAACCTATCGATATCCCGGTTTTCGGAATTTTATTTACACTACTAACAGATTACAGTAAAACAAGAATTTATTATACGCCTCAAAATTTGAATGCAACACTTTCAGCAAAAAGAAATTTCAGTTCAAATATTTCAAGACAAACAATGGTAGGCGGACAGCTTACAACACAAAATGAAGTTGTTTCAAGAGATTTCCAGAGTACACGCGGGTTTAACTTTAACTGGAAATTAACTGAAGGCGGATTCCTGAACCTATCCACAAATTATAACGTTAATATTACTTCGTCGCTTGCATTCCTTGAAACTGACGATGATGGCAGACAACGAACTGAAAGTGAAATATGGAATGACATTATATCAAGAGTATTCTTCGGCACCGATTTCAGATACCAGCAGAATATGGACTTCAGAACAAATCCAAAATTACCATCACTATGGGATATTAACAGGTACTTTACTCTAACTGCAAACTATTCGGTTGGTTATCAGTGGAATAACGATTTCAGACAGCCTGAATTAGGCAGAAGTGCCGGTTTCTCAAACAAATCGAGTGCAAGTTTAACACTAAGACTTAAAGCATTATTTGATCCGCTGTTTGCAGAAACAACTGATCCTACTGCACCCAAAAGAAATACAGGAACTATACGTGACAAAAGGCTGGAACAAATGCAGAAGTTTGATGAGCAGCTTGGTGATACAACAACTGTTACTGATACAATTGGACAGGTTACCCCGGACTCGACGCAAATTCCTGAAGGAACTGTAGAGGAAGTAAAACCAGGTTCATTACAAAGGGCACTTGGATTTCTTAAATCTGCTGTTAAATCTATTTTCTTTGATTATGAAAATATTAATATGTCGTTTAACAACGATAATAGTTTATCTAAATCAGGAATCAGAGCAAGCGGCAGCGGTTTTAATAATTTCTGGGGCTTATTTCATAATGATGAACAGGGACCCGGCAGAGGTTTTATGATTGGTTTGTCAGATGAAGTCGGACCGAGAGCATTTCAACAATTGACAAACCTCAGTGATGTTTATCAACAAAAAAATAATTTTGATTTTAAAACTGCAAGACCATTGTGGGAAGGTGCAAAAGTGGATATAACCTGGAAAGTAGGCTGGTCGTTAAATAAAAATACCACTTTATCCACAGATGATTTTGGAAATGTATTTATATCAAATATTAATTCTTCCGGAACTTTAACAAGATCATTTCTCTCGTTACCGCCATCTTTGTTTTTAAGTGTTTTTAACAGCGGAATAAAAAGAGTAAATGAACTTTATAATCCGCAATCGCCGGACGCGAGCGGCAGTTTATCTAATGCATTCATTGAAGGATT
>JAWOIK010000270.1:0-3932 GCA_046484705.1 Ignavibacteriaceae bacterium
ATCATCAAGATAACCCGTCAGCAATATTCCGATAACACCAGTTCCAAATGCTACTGCAGCGGAACGAAACAGCGGATCAATGGCAGGACGATACCTGTTTTCCCTGGCTCCTTTGGTTACCAGCATTTTCAGGTCTCCTCCAATCATCAGGTGGTGGTCCGATGGTGCCAGATATAGATATCCGGGTTTTAAGTTTTTTGCGCTTTTTGCATGTTGACATTTTAAGATATTCAACTTATTAAGCTCGTCCAAGAGTACATTCCCCGTAGCATCAGCAGAAATATGATGGACAACCAATACCGGAAGAGGGAAGTCATTGTGCAGTTGACTGATTAGTTTTTTTAATGCACTAAGCCCTCCTGCAGATGTACCTATTACAACTACCTTAGAAATTTTATCAGGCTTATGGGTTTTACTATCTTTTTTCATTTTGTAAGCTCAACTATTAAGTGCTAAAATCCGGAACATCATATCTCATCTTTATACGTTTTTTGAGAAATTGCAGTCAACATAAATTCCGTCTCTTCCTATTTAAAAACTAAAGTTGTTCCGCAACAACCGTTACTTTGAAGTTATGCTGCATAAATATATGAAAAGATAAATTCTAATTCCCCTGATTAGCATAAACAACCCTTAATGTATCCGCAATTTGATTATTTAATTTTATTTCTCAGTACTTTCTTCCTTGCCCTCTTCAATTTTTTCTTCAACTTCCGCTTCCTCACCGGCATCTATTTTTTCCAAACCTTCTGTATTATCACCATCCGGTTCATAATTTAAACCAATCAGAAGTGGAAAATGGTCTGATCCTATATCTTCAAGTGTCTCAAGGGTTAATAGTCCAAATTCCTTTGAATAGAAAATATGATCCAGCGGATACCGAAGCAAAGGCACAAAAACATTATAGGTATTGTATAATCCCCTGCCTTCACGAGGGTCGACTAACCTACTGTACTTCCTGAAAAGTTTTGAAGTAGCAGACCAGCCGACATCGTTCAGATCGCCTGCTACTATGGTTGGATTTTTAGATTCTCTGATTTTTTTGCCGATGATAAGCAATTCCGTATCTCTTTCATAGGTATCTGAACCCGGTATTGGCGGCTCCGGGTGAACTCCATAAAAGTCAATAATGTTTCCTGATGGTAATGTAAACCTGGTAAAGATAGACGGGATATCATCTTTCACCAAAAAATTTACAGCACTTTCAGTCAGCGGAAATTTTGAAAGCAGCATCATTCCGTAGGTATTTTCCAGCGGATATTTTATGGAATACGGAAAATCTCCGTCAAGCTTACTGATTGATTCAGCCCAATCTTGATTAGTTTCGGTTAACAGAAGAATATCGGGATTAAACTTTTTTACAAGCGAATGAAATCTCTCTTTGTCGTCATTCTCCATCAGCACATTTGAAACCAGAATGGTAAAGCTGTTTTCTTCTGTCTGCTTGTTGCTATTCTTTGCCTGAGTTTTACAAAGGGGCGTATATACCACAACAAATTGTACCTGATATACCAGGGAAGCTGCCAGAAGTAATAACAATGGTAACTTGAATTCCCATTTGAAATCTATAAAAACAGATGTGAGGATTATCGTTAATAAGGATAAAACAGCAATCTGAACTCTAGGGAAATCCAATATTCTAATCCACCAGGCGCCCGTGGTGATCATGGGTAAACCTGTGGTAATTAGAACAATAGCGAATAATATTAGAGTAAGTATCTTCATTTATCTAAATCATAACTTGCAACTGGTTGTCATCTAAATCTTTAGTTGGAAAAACTATTTTATCGTAATACTTAGTCTTTCAATTCAATGTTGTAATCTAAAGTTAATAACCATTGTTTCGTATTAACATATACATTGAAGTTAAACTGCATAAATATATAAAAAGATAAAATCTAATTCCTCTAATTAGCATAAACTACTTTTAATGTATCTGCATTGAGTCTTTTCTGAAGCCAGGCATATACTTTTGCTTTGTCGGTATCAGGAAACCTTCTTCCTTCCATATCGAACACAACCATTTTAATCTTATTGGGAACAGCAAGTGTATCCACAAAAGAAAAAGTTTCCGAGTATGTGCTTCCGGTAATTTGGGGGAAGAGAATGCTCACTTCATCCAATATTTCTTTACCAAGCAGACCCTTTTTATTTAAGCTGTCTAAATGTTTATCTTTTTCTATAAGTGCTAATCTGAGTGTATTGATCTCAAACTTCAAGTTCTCAACTTCGCTGCTTTTTGTAGTAAGCAAATCGAATGACAAGCCCTGCTGAAACTCTATGCTTGCATCTTCCAGTGAAAAATCTTTTGCTCTTTGTGTGATATAATCTTTTTGTTCTTCCGTAAACACCGAGCCGCCGTAAACTAATTTAATTTCTCTGTTCTTGGGATAAATTTCATGCTTCAAAAGATAGTTTCCTTCATACTGACTAACACTGTTTACAAAGCGTATTGCATTCTCATTAAATTTTTCATTCATAATAAGATTATAGCCGAAGAATATGCTGGGAATCAGTACCGCCGCAATTACGATTGATATCGACCGGTTCACTTTTTTCTTTTGTGAATCATCAACAATAGTTCTAATGGGAAAGTTGAGTATCTGGGAAATCAAAACAGATGAAATTGCAATAAACACAGTATTTATAGTGAACAAATACAATGCGCCGAAAAAGAAATTTAATTGCCCGGTAGCTAAACCATATCCTGCTGTACAAAGCGGAGGCATAAGTGCCGTGGCTATTGCAACTCCGGGAATTACATTTCCTTTAAATCTGCTGGTAATGGCAACTATACCTGCCAATCCGCCGAACAATGCAATCAGAACATCGTAAATAGTGGGACTTGTTCTTGCTAATAATTCCGAATGTGCCGTGGAAATTGGGGTAACTGAAAAGTAAAGTGTTGATGCAGTAAGACTTGCAAGAACGGCAAAGGTGAAATTTTTTGCCGAAAACCTGAACAGACGAAAGTTGTACGTAGCTATGCTGTAACCCATTCCGTTGATGGGACCCATCAGGGGAGAGATTAACATTGCACCGATAATTACAGCAGTTGAATTCATATTGAGTCCAACCGAAGCAACAATGATAGCAAACATTAAGATCCAGAGGTTTGTACCTTTAAAGATCGCATCGCGTTCAATGGTTTCATGAATCTTATCGTAGTCATCTACTTCACTTTCTAAATTAAGGTAATGAATGACCTTGTGAAATATTTCCGGCTGTTTCATTGCTTCTCTCTTTATAACTGAATATTAATTCAGAATTGTTGATAAAAAAAATAAATTCAAATCTTAATGAAAATGAACCTCGTAATTCACAAAATTTCCATTTTCATAATTAAACTTTGCACTGAAAAATTTATCTTCGAATAACCATGGAATAAAAATTTTATCACCATCCCACAAACCTATTTCCGTAAGTTTTTCATTTGGTATCCACTCTAGTTTTCCTTCCGGTGAATCGATCAGATCACCTTCGAACTCATCAGCAGTGAATAAAAAAACGTACCAGTCATCTTTGCCGTCGAATAATGGAAAAGTAATAAACCCCTTCATCGTAACGGATTTAACTTTCAGACCGCTTTCTTCTTCAATTTCTCTTATTGCACATTCTTCAGGGGATTCTCCTGGTTCGAATTTACCTCCTAGTCCGTTCCATTTTCCTTCGTGATAATCGTTTTTCTTCTTATTCCGGTAGATCATCAGAGTTGAATTTTTGTTTTTATCAGTTACATAACAAAGAGTTGCAAGTTTCATTATTTGCCCGATTATTATAAAATTAGCATTGACAAATTTATAAGGCTTATTTAACTTTTGGTAAGAAATTATAATTAAATATAGCCATAATTTTTCATTTGGTTTTTAATTTTAGATTTAACAGATTTTGACAGGATAATCAAAAATAGTGAGCACAGTGAACAAATATCC
>JAWOIK010000310.1:0-5417 GCA_046484705.1 Ignavibacteriaceae bacterium
AGAAGATTGAGTAATGATAATAAAAAGAATGATGGTGATGATAGATGAATTCATAATAATTACTTTCTTTAATGTACGGACAAAATTGTGGAAATATTATTAAAGTAACAATTGTTATTTTCACTTAGGTTTGAAATAAAAATGCGACTCTGTTGAGTCGCACTAATTAGGGATATAAAATTTATCTCCCTTTTGGGGGGAGGTTAGAAGAGGGGCTTTTTATTTTATCAAAGTCATCTTCTTCGATTGAATAAAAGTTTTATTGTTTCCTTTGGCATGCAATTGATAAACATAAACTCCTGATGGAAGATCAGCGGCATTGAGATGATATTTATGGTAGCCTGCTTCTTTATTCATATTTACCAATGACATAATTTTTTCACCAAGCATTGAATAAACAAATATGCTTACTTCAGACTGCTCTGCAAGCGAGTATTCAATTGTTGTTGCAGGGTTAAACGGATTCGGATAGTTCTGAAGTAATGAAAATTCCGATGGTGTTCCTACTTCTACCATAACTTCCTGGCTGTATTCAAACGTTCCGTCAAAATCCTTTTGCTTAAGCCTGTAATAATAAACTCCGGATTTTAATTGATTATCCGAATATGAATAAGCCCTTGCCTCCGTCGTTGTACCATATCCCTCAATAAAAACTATTGGTGCAAATGGGGATTTTCCAAATTCATCGTGAACAAAAGCTCTTTGAATTTCAAAGCCGCTATTGTTTGTTTCAGACGCAGTTGACCAGTTTAACTTAACTTCGTCTCTTACTACAGAAACATTGAATGAAGTAAGTTCAACAGGTATTTCCAGCAAAGCCTGTTGATAAGCGTCATAAGCATCAACCCTTCCGGCACCGTAGCGGTTGTCTTTGCCGGGATCACCTTTTTCAACAGATGTTAACTGCATTATTCTGCTTACATCGGATGGTTCAAGATTTGGATTTGCACCAAGTAATAATGCTGCTACTCCTGCAAGGTGCGGTGTAGCACCGGAGGTACCGCTGAAATTCTGGTATCCTCCTCCAACATTTGTTGATATTGTTCCTCCTCCGGGGGCGGCAACATCAGGTTTCAATAAACCCATGGCACCCGGGCTTGTATGATAAGGATAGTCGCGGTAATCCGCCGGCATTACGTAAGGGTATGTTGGAAATGTTGCCTGAATATCTTCCCATGCAGCAGGTCCATATGGTGAACTTGATATAATTATATCCGTACTTGCATTTACATTTGCAGAACCAATTACAGAGCTTATGCCGCCTACTAATGTCTGATCAGGGTGCACCCATGGTCCCGGGTTATTTCCAGGTGCAGATATATTATAAGGTATTGGCGCACTACCAAGGCTTCCGCCATCATTACTTGTTGAGTTTGTATGCACTATTCCAGCGGCAAGTTCTATATCTGTCATCTGTCTGAACATAGGATAATTCGGCTTAGGATTAAAGTACCACTTATAACTTAAAGAACTCGTTATAACATCAACGCCTTTATCCATTGCGTACTGCTGTGCAAGCCAGTACTGTGATTCGCCGCTTGGTTTGAGTATAATTAAATTAGCTCCCGGTGCAACACCTGTTTGCGTTCCGTTTGTTCCATAGCCGGCAACAATTCCAGATGTAGCTGTACCGTGACTGCTTCCTGAAATTACATCATTGTTATTGCTGCCCCAGTTCCATCCAACCAGATCATCAACAAGTCCGTTTCCATCATCATCAACACCATTCAGATCTCCCGGATCATATACCCAGGCGGAACCATTCCATATAATTGTACTTCCATTACTGTTTGCATCCTCACCCATGTTCTGCCAGATATTATTTACAAGATCGGGGTGTTTCCAGTCAGTTCCGGTATCAATATTTGCAACTAATATTCCTTTACCACTATCGCCTTCTGCCCAAACCAGCGGCGCGCGTATTAAGGTTAATCCCGGCTGCGGTGCCAACAGGGGATCAAGCGAAATATTATTATCGGTATTAAACTTAGTTACACCAAGATCATCTATTAACTCTTCAATATTATATTGCCTGTCGTAATGTATGCTTTGAATGTTTGAAAATTGTTCTGCAACTTCAACTATGGCAGATTTGATTGCTTTAAGAGAAATAACATTTATTGCCCAGTTGTAATGAAGATTGTCTGCCTTTTGCTGCTGCTCAAGTGTATTTAAAAAGTTTTTTATTTCATACTGACTTGCCGCTGCGTAATCTTTTAATAATCGTACAACTTCTTCTCTTCTTTCCTTTCGGGAAAGAAAGTATGTCTGGCTTTGAAGATCAGAATAATTCAATCTGTCTTTCAAAACTATATAAATATCTATCATTTCATTTTCAGCACTTGAACTCATAACCCCCTGGAGATAAGGATGAATAACGGAAACCGTTTCCTGCGAATAGGATCGGGTGCTGGTAAATAATGATATGGATAGAAAAAGAAATATAAACAGAAGCTTTTTACTCATTGCTTCTTCCTTTCTAATGGTTAATAAATCGACTTCTTCGTTCGAAGTCTGTAATAAAATTTTTTCAAATATTATTTTAGTAAAATTATTATAATCGATTGAAAATTGTTATCTGCCTGAAGTCTGCAATAATACACGCCGCTTGAAAAGCCTGAAGGGTTATATTCAAACATGTGATATTCTGCTTCCATTTCTTCATCCAGTAATGTAACAATTTTATTACCAAACATGTTGTTATACCGTTAAATATTCTGAGGGATCGTTAGACCAATGAGCAATTAAACTAAACTGAAAAGTAAAAAATAAAAGCCCTGTTCGAAAACGGGATTTAATAACGACTGACATATTCTCTCCGATATATATGTCAAAATATCAATCGCTTCTGATAAATAAAAGCATTCGATAAAAAATATTATCTTTCAGCCTTGAATTATTAAACAAATTCTGTTTCATTTGTAATTAAAAGAATATTTTATAAATACATTTACACCCTGCTGCTGAGTGAAAAAGATTTCTCAGCATGAATATTATTACCTATGAGATTTTTTTTCACTTATTTAATTCTGCATATTCTGCTCTGCACAGTTGGTCTTTATTCACAAAGTACCGGACAAGCAGAATTTGCCAAAGATTCGGTGGTTAATCAAATAAGCGGAAATCAGGATATTCACGTTGTAGGCGGAAGTTTTTTATACGGATATATGATTCCGCATGCAAGGGAAGTGCTGCCGGTGCGCGGTTTAAATCCACGCGGCTATGAACTTTTTTATAACCGGCATTTAAATAACGATGATGTCTGGAATGATTGTGAATGTTATCCGAGGTTTGGTTTATTTCTTTCTTACTACGACTTTGACCAGGAACAACTTTTAGGTCACGGATTCTCTGCCGGATTACTGTTTACTTATTTTATAGGACTGCCGGATAATTTTAATTTTCATTTAAAAGGAAGGGGAGGATTTTCATATCTTACAAATCCATTCGACTGGAACGCAGAATTGCTTAACTGGTCTTATTCAACCCATTATAATTATATACTCTCTTTCGGCGGCGGAATAACCTACAAACCTTTTGAAAGAATTGAGTTTCAGTTAGATGGAAGTATGAACCATCAATCAAATGCAGCTTTACTTGAACCGAACGGCGGCATAAACTATTGGGCGCTTGCGCTATCTGCTAATTATTATTTATCCCAACCGGATTTTTACCCGCGGAATATATACGATCCATATCTCCATTCAGAAAAAAAGAAAAGATGGGATGTTACTTTTTCCTGGGGAATTTCTTCTATGCCCTTTCCTATGCCGGGGCAGGTACCTATGTACGGTATTACAATATTACGCAGCATACAATTATGGAGAATAATGGCTATTACTTTTGCAGGTGAACTTGAAAGAAACGGAAGAGCTGCGGAAATTGCTCGAAGAAATTTTCCTGGCGATGCTGTAAACCCTTACCGTGGTTCCGTGCTTGTCGGCGCTGAATTTTTAATGGGTAAATCTATTTTGAGTGCGCAGTTTGGAGGATATGTTTACCGTTCTTTTAAAGAGAAGGACGATATTTACCAGCGATGGGGTGTGGTGCATAATATATTTGATAATTTTTATGCCGGTGTAAATTTTAAATCATACCGCAACTCAGCCGATCATCTTAGTTTAAGATTTACTTACTCATTCAGATAAACATCATCCTGTTCTGTCAAACTTTTTATTCTGATAAATATTTCATTAGTCTGTTTCCGGGTTTTAATCTTGCCGTAATCAGGTTCTGTAAAGAGTATTTACCTGAACCGAATAAAAACAATACGGTAAAAATTAAAAGAAATAAAAAGGCTTTTTCTTTCTGAATAAAAGGATCAGGCGCATGATGAATAAAGCCGGCAACCGACATTGTAATAACCAACACTATCAATGCCGGTCTGGTAAACAGCCCGATTATTAATAGTGCCGAACAAAAGAACTCTGCAAATACAGTTAGACTTAAACTTGGTATTGTTCCAATGCCAAGGGGATCAGAAAATTTTATATCGCCGCCGGATATCAGCCTGTTTAGTTTGGGCAGTCCGTGGGCAAAGAGCATAAATGCCCCGGATGTTACTCTTAATAGTAGAATTGCAAAATCATTCATATGTTTCCTTTAGATTAATTTTTATTGTCTGCAGGTATTTGTATAAAATTAAATATTCTTGACAGCCCGGGTAAAATTGCTACTGCTGTTTTAAATTTATATACATTTTCAATATACTAAGAGGTAAAAAACATTCGTTAAAAAAATTATTTCAACAAGGAGGTATCTACGTGAATATTCCCGAAAACTACAACACAGTTATGCCGTATCTCATTCTTGAAGATGCGACTGGTTTTATATCCTTTTCCAAAAAACTATTTAATGCTGAAGAATTGCAGGTAGTTTTGAATGAGGATAAGAGTGTAATGCATGGTGAGATAAAAATAGGCGACAGTACTATAATGATAGGTCAAAGCGGTAATCAATGGAAACCGCAGCCTGCCGGATTGTATATCCACGTTGAAGATTGCGATACCTCTTATAAGAAGGCACTTGATCTTGGAGCCGAATCCGTTATGGAACCATCCGATCAGAAATACGGAAGAGCTGCCGGTGTAAACGATCCGTTTGGAAATCCATGGTGGTTAACTTCTGAATTAAAGTAGTTATTCAACAAAAGATAATTTTTTACTTTAATAATTATATTTGGTCATATGATATTTTTCAAAAAAATTTTGAAGGAAAGACATGGGTAAAAGAGATGCAAGAATTGATGAGTATATTTCAAAGTCAGCAGACTTTGCAAAACCGGTTCTTATTCATTTAAGAGAACTGGTCCATAAGACCTGTCCCGATGTTGAGGAAACAATGAAGTGGAGCTTTCCGCACTTTGATTATAAAGGAATGCTTTGCCATATGGCTTCATTTAAGCAGCATTGTGCTTT
>JAWOIK010000014.1:0-8104 GCA_046484705.1 Ignavibacteriaceae bacterium
CCATACTGCCGGAAATTCTTTAAATCATCAAGCGATACATTGTACCCGCAAAGATGTAATACAGAGTAAAGAAGCATACTGCCGTGCCCCGCAGAAAGTATAAATCTGTCCCGGTTAAACCATTTGGAATTAGATGGATTGTGCTTCATCACTTTGGAATAAAGAATATATGCAACAGGAGCACATCCCATCGGCATTCCGGGATGACCGGAGTTTGCTTTTTGAACCGCATCCATTGAAAGTGTACGAATAGTGTTTATCGAAAGAAGGTCTAACTCTGTTTGGTTTAAGGGCATTTTTATTCTATCTCCGTAAATTTAAATAAAGTTTTACATTTTAATGATTACAAAATATCAAAAATTTTGTTAAAATAAGATGAAGACAACAAATCAATAGCCGCTACCAACAGGTGATTTCATTGCATTTAATCCATATTGCTTAATTAGATAATCATAATTAATAAGCATTATCCCTTTTTGATGGAATGAGTTTGATTTTGCGGCTTTCAGAAGTGCATTTAATTCAGCTTCTCTGTGCCTGCTCATTTCTTTCGGACCAAATGGATTCAAATCAATCATCGCCTGCATTTCATCATTATCTTTGCCTATGTGACAGACCAGCAGATTTATTTGTCCGTCTTTCAGATTATCTAATGTGTTAATCAAGTGATTTTCTTTTTCTGACAGCTCAATACTATACATGCTTTCAATATCAACTTCACCAAAGTAACGCGAGATTGCAAGATTATAATCATCAGCAAGTTTCTCAACAATCTTTCTCATTTCCGGGTTATCAACTGCGGTTCCCATATGATAGTCTAAGTAAGAAATATTCAAGCCTGATTTTATTGCTTTTACAATTTGTGCTCGTAATTCTGTTTCAACTTCCTCGGGTTTTGGATTGTTAGCAAAGAACAATGCACGTGAAGGAAAAAAATTTCCAACCGAATCAACAAGAGAAGGAACTGCACTGACCCCTGCAACAGGTCCCCACCTGTAATTTTTCCATTCTGCATTCAATGTTAGATGTATGCCGACACTTATCCGGGGATTATCTTTTAATATCCTCACAGCCTCATCAAACCAGGAGCAGGGAACCATTACAGAAGCAGAAAAAATTAATCCTGCTTCAATCAGTTCTTTTGCAGCAAGATTAACAGCGTGACTCATACCAATATCATCACAACGAATTAAAAGAGATTTGCTATTGTGTTCATTTTGTGAAAATATATTGGCGGAATGAATAAACGTTAACAGAATTACAAATAATATCCATTTCATAATTTCTCCAATTGGTTATTGAAAATTATCGAATATTTTCTGCTTAATGAATATAAAAACAAAATACTTTATTACTTCTTTCCTTGAATTATTCAGACCATCAAAACATATTAGTCATAACAATATATTAATTTCCTTTCACTGTGGAGAATCTGATATGGCAATCATCTATAAACCATTAAAACTTTCCCTTTTCATCTTAATCATCCTTACCCTGCTTAAAGTAAATATAACGGCCCAGGACAAGCAACTCACCTTCAACCAGGTTTATATGTTCGGTGAGCCGCGTTTACTCAAACCGCTTCCGCAGTTAAGGGGATGGTATGATGATCACAACTATTTAAAGACTAAAAATGAAAGCGGTAAATCAATATTGGTCATGGTTGATGCATACACAGAAGAGGAGAAAATTGTTGTGGATTATTCCGGGTATGATGATATACTGGTTGACCATGATCTTGCACTTGATGCGAGTATTGCAAACACAGATAATTATGACGGGTTTTTATTCAGCAAAGAAAATGATTTGTATTTCTTTTCAAGATCAGTTGGAAATGTGATTCGTTTAACTAAGGATAATGTGGATAAGAAAAACCCTACTCTTTCTCCCGATGGGAAAAAAGTTGCCTACACAAAAAATCGTGACCTATACTTTGCAGATACTGAAACCGGCAGTGAAACCCGGTTAACCTTCGATGCTTCAGAAACGGTTTACAACGGATGGGCTTCGTGGATATATATGGAAGAAATTCTTGGACGCTCAGGAAAATATAAAGCATTCTGGTGGGCACCAAACAGTGAAATGATTACATTTCTTCATTCGGATGATTCTCCCGTTCCCAAATATCCATTGTACAAAGCAGATGGTACTCACGGTGAGCTTGAATGGGAACATTATCCTAAACCCGGCGATCCTAATCCAATGGTGAAGATGGGAATAGTTAATCTATCAGATAACAAAATTGTCTGGGTTGATGAAGATGAATCAATTGATCAATATACTGCATGGCCATTCTGGACACCCGACAGTAAACAGCTTTTTTACCAGGTGCTTAATCGCGGACAGGATCATCTCCAACTGCTTTCTGCTGATCCGAAGACCGGAAAAAATAAATTAATATATGAAGAGAAACAACAAACCTGGGTAGAGTTTTTTGAAGATATTTATATGCTTGAGGACCTGAGTGGATTTATTCTTAGATCAGACAAAAATAAGTTTCATCATCTTTATTATTATGATCTTAACGGAAACCTGAAAGCAAGATTAACTGATGGAAACTGGACTGTTACGAAAATTGTTCGTGTCGATGAAAATAACAAAAAAGTTTTCTTTGAAGGGAACAAAGACAATTCATTAGAAACACATTTATTTTCTGTTGGACTTAATGGAAAGAATTTAACCAGGCTTACCAAAACTGCGGGAACACATTCAACAACGGTTGCAACAAATGGATCATTTTTTTACTCTTCTTACACATCTGCAGATTCACCGCATACACTTGAGTTGTTTGATACACAAGGAAACTCACTTAAATATTTTGGTGACAGAAGGAGCGCGATTTACGATGAATACAATTTTGGTAAGGCAGAATTCTTTACAATAAAAACAGATGATGGTTTTGAACTTCCGGCGTTATGGATTCTTCCACCGGATTTTGATGAAAGCAAAAAATATCCCGTTCTCTTCAATGTTTACGGCGGTCCGGGCAGAAGCGATGTTAAAAATTCATACTCTGCTTTTCTCGACAGATATTTTATTGCACAAAGCGGTATAATTTATTTTGTGGTTGATCACCGAGGGTCACTCCATTTCGGGAATACAGGGAAAGAATATATGCATCTAAATCTCGGTAAATGGGAAATGAATGATTACATCGAAGCTGTAAAATGGCTTCACACAAAACCATTTGTCGATAGAAACAAGATTGGAATAACCGGAGGAAGTTATGGCGGATATGTTGCTTGTATGGCGCTTACTTACGGCGCTGATTATTTCACACATGGTATTGCTGACTTCTCGGTTACCGACTGGAGACTGTATGATAATGTTTATTCTGAAAGATTTATGGATATACCGGAGAATAACCCGGATGGTTATGAGTTTGGCTCCGCAATGACTCATGCAGAAAAATATAAGGGTAAGCTCCGCTTAACGCATGGAACACTTGATGATAATGTGCATATACAAAACACCATTCAGTTGGTTGACAAGTTAACTTATTTTGATAAAGATTTTGAATTAATGATCTATCCGAATGAAAGACATGGCATAGGATTTCCCAAGTGGCGGCATCTTCAAAGAGAATATATAAAATTCTGGTACAGGTATTTTTTGGATAAAGAGTTTACTATGGATTAAAAATTTCTAAGTTAATATTTGACCTATTCAGCGGGAAAGTTGAAAATATTATTGATTTTTTTCAGAAGGAAACCATTTTGTTTATGCATAGTAAATTGTTGGAGGAGTTCTATTTATCAACCCCTATAAATTTCATTGCATCTCCTCCTCTATATTTCTCATTCAATTTATCTGATCGTTAAACTAATATAAAATTGACCCGAAGGCATCAATGATTAAGGGAGACAGCGCCAGTTGTGTAAGTGTGTATTCAAAAAGGTAAGAACTTTTGATGTATGTTATGCTGCTAATATTTCAGAAGATTCTTTATGTTTATTTCGTAAGATATATTCTCCCGCAAAAAGCAGCTGATCTTTTTCCTGAAGAGGGTGATATTTTGCCGCCTGCACATCTCTGAAAAGTCTTTCAAGTCCAAAGCTTCGGTAGAATCCCTGTCCGCCGACAATCTCCATTGCCTTCTCAACAACTTTAATCGATGCATTCGCAGCATTAGTTTTTCTAGTTAAAATATCCTGCCCGTTCTGATCAATAGGTTTAAACTCAAAGTCATTCGCAATTCTTATCATATCTTTCACATTAAGCTCGGCAGTTGTAAGTGCATTATGCATTTCGCCAATCAGTTCAGGAATATATGGTCTGTTTTTCTTCTGATTAGCTGCGTGAGCGATTGCAATCTTTTCAGCTTTTTGTGCAATTCCGAGATAGACAGACATAATCAATGGCATTGCCACCGTAAGGATTACATTCCATACCGGGTGAAATTCTCCTCTTGGTCTTCGTAAAACTATTGCTGTTTCAGGAACAAAAACTTTTTCCAGTTTAACGCTATGCGAACCCGTTGCCCTCATTCCCAATGCCTGCCAGTTATTCAGAACAGTTACTCCAGGTGATTTAATCGGAACAGCAAAATGCAGAACCTGCCAGCCTTGTTCAGGATCATCATATGCAACACTTGTTACAAGAACATCACCACCTGCCGACTGACTTGCAAAATGTTTCAGTGCGGTTACAAGAAATCCATCCTTCGTTTTTTCTATTTCACCGCTAGATTCCAGCCAGTCATTAGCACCGGTACTAATTAGAACAGGTTGATTAGCAGCAACCTTTTTCAGCATTTCTTCCATTCCTTGCCCATGCTTGTATTTCCAGACATTTGCTGAAAGAAGATGCTGATGCATTGAAAGCGCTAATGCAGTAGAACCGCAGTATTGTGCAAGTATTCTTAGAATATCACACATCTCAGAATGTGTAACACCGCTTCCACCAAGTTCGTCAGGAATGATAGCTTTGAAAAAGCCAAGTTCTTTCAGAGTAATATAATTTTCTGCAACGAACTGGTCTTCAGAATCATATTCTTCTGCTTTTGTTGCAAAGTCTTTCCCAATTTTATGAACGAGTTCTATCCAATGTTCGACCGACCTTTTTGACATAATAAACCTACTTATATTTTCTGATTTCCGGCTGAAAAATAAAACAGCTATATAGTCATTACTTTGCTGATGAGTTCAAAGATTTGTCTGAAAAGTTCAGTTGTTAGTAAGCTTCTGGTTGCGAAACTGAGTCGGAGATATACCAAATTTTCTTTTAAATGTCCTGCTGAAATGTGAAAGATCTTCAAAACCGGATTCGAAAACTATCTGGGATATGTTTAAATGATTATTGCGTAAAAGGACTGCTGAATAGTCAAGCCGTTTACTCAAAAGCCATCTACCAGGAGTCTCGTTATATAGTCTGTGAAAATCTCTTTTAAATGATGAAAGACTTCTGTTACAAAGCTCTGCATAATTTTCGAGAGAAAGATTATACCTGAAGTTGGATTCCATTATCTCGCTAACTGAAGGCGCTTTATTATTTCCAATTGAATGAAAGTATGATGAAAGCTTCGGATTTTTTTTGCTTACTAATATACTAAGAATCAATTCTTTCAATTTCAATTTCAATAATGCTTCAGATGGACGCTCAATCCCAGAGAAATATGTAATCATAGATTGAAAAAATACTTCCAGTGCAATGTCAGTATTAACGCGGATTGTAGATTCATTTGATGCTGATTTTGAAAATACTGAGTCCTGTTCGCCGGAATATTCTTTAACAACGCTCCTGATAAAATCATCCGGAACAAAGAATAATAGAAGGCAAAATTCTTCATTAAAAAATTGCTCCACGATGGCTGCTCCTTTTTTAAAATATAAAGACTGACCTGTCTCAGCAGGAAAACTTCCACCCGTTGTGTGCCAGGTCTTTTTTCCTGATACAACGTGAACGAGGTAATCTGTGTGAGTCCATATACCAACAAATTTTTCTTCGAGCGGGCATTTGTACTCAGCAAAGAGAAGTCCGCCAATTTCAAATTTATTGTAATGATTTTTTGTCCTTATGTCTTCGTAAAGATTAATCATCTTGTCATGATTGAATTAAATGAACTTTTGAATGAAAATTATGATAGCGGGTAGGAAGTTCAGTAATTAAATTTAAGTAAGCAAGTCTTCTAACATGATCTATTACTGTTTACTTATTTATTCTCCCGCTTATAAATTTTATGAAAAATTGAAGAACCAGACCATTTTTCCCGGATTTGATTTATCCGGTTGAGCAAGTTGAAATCCCAGTCGTTTTGGTACTGCTGCGCTTGGAACATTTTCAGCATCGCATCGGATTTCAACAAGTTTTATACCTTTAAGAGATTTTGACAGATTAAACATCCCTTCTGATGCTTCAGTTGCATAGCCTTTTCCCGTTACATCTGATCTAAGCCAATAACCTATCTCCACCCGATCTGCAAATTTAAAATTCACACGCCCATCTTTATTCCTTGGAAACAAACTGACTTCACCGAGCAAAGTCATTTCGTCCAATATAAATATAGCAAACCGCCATTCTTTACCCGAAATGAAATCAGATTTAAAGCCTGATAATCGTTTCTCCAAGTCAGCGGGTGAAGCAGGTTTTGATACCCGTTCAGGAATCCATTCTTTAAGATGTTTAAGGTTTGACCGCAGGATGGGTGAAAGATTTTCTGCATCGTCACTTTCCCAGCATCTTAACAACAGTCGCTTTGTTTTAATTGATTTTGGTACATCCATAATTCTTAACTCCTATAAACGTCTGTACTTAAATATTTCAAACCTGAATCTACCATGAGCGTAACTATGTTGGCATCAACACCTAAACGTTCGGCTAGTTGAATTGATGCAAGAACATTTGCACCGGATGATGTTCCCGCAAACAAACCTTCTTCGAGAGCTAACTTTCTCGCCATTGCTTTTGCATCATTAGTTTTGATTGGAATAATTTCATCAACAAGATTTGGTTCCCAAAGCGGCGGAGTGTAGCCAATTCCAACTCCTTCTATCTTATGCGGTCCCGGCTGACCACCAGATAACACCGGGGATTCACCAGGTTCTATTGCAACAATTTTTAATCGGGGATTTTTCTTTTTTAAAATTGTTGCAACTCCCCTTATAGATGCTGCTGTTCCGACAGAGTGAACAAATGCATCAACTTTTCCGTTAGTCTGGTTCCAGATTTCTTCACCCAGAGAATAATATCCAGTGATGGAATCTTCGTTATAAAGCTGGTTCGTCCAGTATATGTTTGTTTTCTTACTGAACTCTTTTGCTGCTTCAATCATATCGAGAATTAATTTTTTCGTGGTAAGTCCGCCCTCGCTTGGCACTATAGTAAGTTCAGCGCCGAATGCTTTCATCTGGTTTAACTTATCCTGGCTGAATGCGTCGGAGGTAATGATTTGCAGCTTGTATCCATTCGCGACACAAATTAATGCAAGTGAAATCCCAGTGCTTCCACCGGAGTATTCAACAACCGTAAAGCCGGGTTTTAATCTTCCGTTTTCTTCTGCCATAGAGATCATTGCCTTAGCTGCGCGGTCTTTCATACTTCCTGTCGGATTTTCCCATTCGAGCTTTGCAAATATTTTTGCACCATTTGGTGGATTAACTTTTTGGAGTTGAACTAATGAAGTGTTTCCGATTGCATTAAGAATATTCATTTGACAGATTATTGCTTATTCTATAAACCTAACTTAATTGTTTTCTGTTTTTAATACTTGTTGTTATTTAAAGAATAAAGTTATTAGATAAAGGGCAATAGCAGTAGTTGTCATTAGTGTATCAACAATGCACAGGCAAAATAAAAACTATATAATTTAATAACAATTAGCCTTTGGCAGAAACTTAATTGAGATAGGAATAAAAGAAATGACTTCCCCGCCCCAAAGTACAGGGGCGGGGATGAATGAAAGAATTTATTTTATCAAAGTCATCTTTTTTACTTCATTATAATTTCCGGCGGTAATTGAATACAGGTACACACCGCTTGATTGATTTGAAGCATCAAAATTAATATCATATCTTCCCGCTGCTTTTTCTTCGTTAACAAGCGTTGCTATTTCATTACCTATTATATCATAAACCTTCAATGTAACAAAAGAACTCTGCGGTATAGA
>JAWOIK010000066.1:0-4411 GCA_046484705.1 Ignavibacteriaceae bacterium
TATTGACAAGTGTTAATTGATAATGGTATAGATTAGAACTAATTTGAGTACAAGTTCTGGTAAACCTTCTGCAGGAAAGGTAAAAAAGTTATGAGTAAAACTTTAAATGAACTGAGTGAAAGATTATTTCTATGATTTTACGAACTTTATCAATCCTGATTATAATTCTCCTTACTTCATCTGAAATAATTCCCCAGCCCTGGTGGAACAATACCTACTCAGCAAAAACATTGGATATAAGCAAAGTAAAAATTCCAATTAATAACTTTGGCGGTATTGAAAGCACTGTTTGGGATCACAATTCACGTAACCATTACATCGTCTTTGATCAGGGATTATGGGTCGTTGGTAAAATCAATAACAGGATCCATCTGACTCTGAAACAATGGCGCAGCAGCTATTCACCCGGACCAATTATTAACAACGATGCTGTTATGAATATTCATCCGGAAGATTCCGCTAAATTCAGGGTTTATAAAATTGGTGTTACCGATACGATCAATCCCGGTAAAGATTATCTTGAATGGCCCTCGGATATGGGCGCCCCGGTAAATTCACATAATCTTCCTGTCATTTATAACCATCAAACAGCGTGGACGATATATAACTCTTTGGATTCATCATTAAACGACAGAAAAGTATGGAATCAGCACATAGATTCACTTCCGGTTTTTCCCATTGAAGTACAGCAATTAGTTTATGCTTCAGAATATGGTCAGCAGGATTGGATAAGAGATATTGTCTTTTTTGAATGGTTGATAATTAATAAAGGTTCTGAGCCAATAGACTCTGCATATTTTGGTTTATGGTCTGATATTGATTTTAATGAACTGTTTAATATACCAGCCGTTGATACTGCTTTAAGCCTTGGTTATTGCTGGAGCCCTGTTGATTCAGGTTATTTTATTCCATTAACCGTAGGTTATTTATTTAAATACGGACCAATCATCCCGTCCCCCGGAGACACAGCAATATTCAATGGTTCAAAAAGAAATAATTATAAAAATCTGAACATTACAAGTTTCCATGGAATTGGTGATGATTCGATTCTGGACCCTATATACGGACCGGCAAGAAGTGTAAATGCTGCCTGGAATTTTGCGAAAGGGTTAGATGCAAACGGAAACCCCATTATTAATCCAACAACAGGACAACCGACTAAATTTCCCGCTAACGGGGATCCGGTTACAAATACCGGGTATATTTTTCCTGCAATCTCAATAGGCGGAGGAGCGGGATTAGTAATGTTTACGGGACCTGTTAATATTGCTCCGAATGATTCACAATGGGTTATGGCAGCATTAGTGGTTTCTTCAGGTGATGACTATAAAGATGCAATTGTTAAACTCAGGGAAAAAGCAGGTGATATTCAAAGTATGAACTATGATCGGTTGGTAACAAAACACAGTGCCTTACCACCTCCCTATTTTCCGCCGAAGCAATTTTATTTAAGTCAGAATTTTCCTAATCCATTTAATAACGGAACCAAAATTTTCTTTGATATGCCGTACTCCTCCAACGTAATAATTTCTGTGTATGATATGCTCGGGAAAAAAGTAACAGAAATACTTAACGAAGTTAAAGCGCCGGGTTCATACGAAGTTTCTTTTAACTTAGAAGAACAAGCCAGCGGAGTTTATTTTTATCAGATATTGGCACCGGATGGACCAGGTTATTTTATTCAGACAAAAAAGATGATTCTTTTAAAATAAAAATTATAAACAACTAAAGCAGAAAATTAAAATGCCCCCGCACCGATGGAATTGGTGCAGAGGCAATTGGCGGATCGCCTGAACGAATTCAGGCTGTGCAAATGTAATTAACTAACTATACCCTTTCAACACTAAGAAAATGCGAACTGAATTTTTGCCGGAAATTTTATAATTATTTTGACACGTTACATCAAATATATTACGTATAAACCGCCGGGAGTGGATATTTGCTAAGTGTTAATTGTTATTGACTTCTGAAATAATTAAGTTTTGAAAGCACAGATGACAATACCCTCCATTTACCTACCGACGAGCCCGGAGGGGGAACCGTATTGAGGAGAGCAAGAGAATATGGAAAGCAAGACAGAAAATAATTTTTAAGTAACAAACGATTTGACTACCGAAATTCTGTAAAAGGAATAGGTAGGCATTTAATCAAAAGGAAGGAAAAGATGATTATTTATACTTTCATAATATAACACTAATCAAGAAAGGATAAATAAAATGTTTAAGTCATTTTTCTCAGTTTTAATTATAGTTACTTTTTTTTACTTAAACTCCCTTGCTCAGGAAGCAAATTCAATTCAATTAAACGGGGGAATAATTTCACCTATGAGTTCTTCAAATGGTTTAACCACCTCTCTTCAATATAGTCATTCTATAGATTCTAACATTAGTTTATATGTTTATTCTGGTTATGCAAGCTGGGATAAACATTATGTTATTTATAAAGAGGATTTAACACTTGTTCAAAAGAAACAACATTTTAGGACTTATTCTTCAGATGGACATATTCTTATACCTGTTTATTTTGGTAGTAGAATAGATTTGCACACCAATAAATTATTTACGTCATATGTTAATTTAGAAATTGGCTATTCTTATTTAAGTTATAGCAGCTATAACCATTGGAAATCAATAAACCCGGAAACAGGGGAAGTATTAAGTTATTCACCTGATCCATTTACTAAGAAAGAAATTGTGGAAAATATTTTTGCATTTGGAATAGGAGTTGGGTTATCACATCCTGTTACCGATAATGTTAACCTAATATTTACTCTCAAGTTAAATAGCAATCTGAGTTCGAATCATTCCAGTTTATTTGGCTCAAGAGCAACATACACAATATTAGCGACTGGTTTTAATGTTAAAATATAGTAATTAAAAACGGTGCAGCCGCTTGTTAGTTACGACGGCGTTAGGTGGTTAAAACAATTTATTCATTGGGTATAAATATGAAATCATTTTATTTTTTTTCTGTTCTTACATTTATAATCATAATTAATGGATGTGATAATATCCTCGAAAGTGATCTTTACGATTATACTATTGAGCAACAGATGGGATGTTATTGTCCTCAAGGGGGCATATGGGTCAAACTTTTTATATCGGCTGATACGGTTTCAAATGCTATAAGAACTTCTGATAATAATAAATTAACTTATGATGAATTTAAGCATTACAAATCTATCAAAGGTTTATTTAATAAAATTTCTGAGACAGATACAAGCACTTACGACTTGATTGTTACCTATGAATCAACAAATAATTATCCATCATTTATATATATTAATCCGAAGCCAATAGTTATTAATGATAGCACTGTTGTAACGATTGAAGATGCGCAATTATCGTATACAACAAAGAATTATAAAAATTTTAATTACTAATACCACCTAACATATTTAATAAGCAAAGAGACAATAGGTAATTGAAATAAATAGTTTTCCAGCTCGACATAGATAAATATTACATAATCAACATAAACGGTGCAGCCGCTTGTTAGTTGCGTTTCCGTTATGTGCTAAATACCTGTTGAAGTTTCTATGTGGTTCATTTGTCTTTTAATTTTCAAATCAAAGTAGAAAGGGGCTCAATGAAATACTTAATTATTTCTGTTGTTTTATTTTTAACATTTTATATCGGCTGCAATGAAAAAGATTGTAACCCTGTTTCACCACCAATTGATGATAGAGTATCATTTGAAATTAGTTTCTTAGACTATTCCGATAATAATTATTTTATTGATGAAATTTATTCAGATACATCCTCTAACTTGAATTTATATAATCTTTATTACGGTGGTTCAACTCCAATCGTTAAAACGAAATATTTAGTTAAAGATATTGAAGTTTATCTATCAATAAGTACTTCCTATCAAAACTCAATTTTAGCCTGGGCACATATTGATTTACCGGCAAGATCTTTAAATGAAAAATACCCAAACAGCTATAGAGAACTTATAGAACCAATTCCCGGTGAAGTAGAATTAAGTAAATTCCGACTTTTACACGAAGGTCGTGATTATATTTTTCATAGGGAGACTGGTTATTTAACCTTTATGATTCCAATACAGGGTATGGATATCGTTGCCGTAGCGTACAGAATTGAAAATGATAGTCCGTCACACGTTGATGATTCATTTTACGGTGAATTTTTTACAGATCTAATTAATAATTCTGATTCGGTTGGTGTTTTAAAACTCATAAAACCTCGAAATCTTCAACCAATATATGAAGATGCCTGGAAACTGAAGATGAAAAACCATTATCAGATTACACCATTCATTGGTCAGGTAACGGATTTAGATTTGGATATTTATCTTAAAAGGCACGATGGAACAGAATCAAACTTAATAAATAATGTAAGGTTATTAGAATTATTCGGTGTGGATAAACTAAACGCCGATGGAAGTCCTG
>JAWOIK010000113.1:0-3150 GCA_046484705.1 Ignavibacteriaceae bacterium
TGAAACAATATCAACAACAAATAAAAGTCTAGCGCACAGAATTTCAGTATGGATAAGGATGAATCTGTTTGTTCCGGATGCAAGAGTTGGATGGAATTTGTCCGCAGTGAATACTGGTAAGAAGATAATTTCAAATAATGAAATTGAGGCTATCGTATCGATTGGTCCGCCGCATTCAGCACATTTAATCGGAAAAAAGTTAAGTAAAACATTCAATGTCCCATTCGTTCCGGTTTTAATCGATCCCTGGGTTGACATAATCTATTACAAAGGTTTTACACGAAGTAGACCAACTTTATGGCTGGACAATAAATTTGAAAAATCTGTTTTGACACAATCTTCACACACTGTTTTTGTTACTGAATCAACTCGTGAAGATTATATAAGAAAATACCCTTTCATTCAAAATAGATCATCTGTCCTTTACTGGGGTTACAACGAAGATGACTTTAAGAGCCTACCTTCCAACCTCCTTCCTAAGAAAGAGGGAGTTAGAACACTATTGCATGCAGGTAATATTTTTGGTTATCAGAATCCTGAAATGTTATGGAAAGCAATTCGTAATAAAATAGTAAACAATGAAAAATTCAAAATAATATTTTTAGGGACTGTTGCCCCGGAAATAAAAAAATCAATCGATCAAAACGGATTAAAAGAAATAACTGAATACTCTGGATTTTTACCTTATAAAGAAATGCTTCAGGAATTATTAAAAGCAGATTATCTGTTAGTATGTGCAACCGAAAAACGTCATGTTCCGGGCAAGTTATTTGAATACCTGAGAACAGGTAAACCTATAATTGCATTTGGACAGGATAATGCAGAGGTTGAAAAAATTCTAAAAGATTCCAATGCCGGTATGTTATTTAATTATGAGGAGAAAGTAACAAAGTTCTTTGAAAAATCTTCTACATTCAAAACGAATACTGAAATATTAAAAAAATTTGATAGAAAAATTATAGCACAAAATTTGGCTGAAATTCTAAATAAGGTTGTTAAATGAAGGTTCTCTTCGATCATCAATGTTTTACAAATCAGGATTATGGAGGTATATCAAGATATTTTGTCAGCCTGATGGATGAGTTTAATAAACAAAATGATATAACAACAAAGCTTGCTTTAAAATATTCAAATAATTTTTACTTGAAGGGAAAGAATAACATTAAGCCATTTTTTCCAAATCTAAATTTCAGAGGGAAAAAGTTCAGTTCGCATTTAACTAATTTACCGTTCAGCATTTCACAAATAAAAAAAAGAGATTACAATCTGTTTCATCCGACGTATTATAATCCATATTTTTTAAAATACCTGGGGAACAAACCATTCATACTTACGGTTCATGATATGACACATGAACTTTTTCCTGATATCATACACTGGTTTGATAAAACGGTTAGCCAGAAAAGATTTTTGGCGAGAAAAGCTGAGATAATTATTGCAATTTCAGAAAATACCAAAAAAGATTTGATTGAAATATTAAATGTCCCAGATAAAAAAATCAGAATCATTCATCATGGCTCTACAATCTCGAAAGATTTAACTGGCAATGTAGAAAATTTAAATCTTCCCAAAAGATATATACTATATGTGGGCAGTAGAAATTATTATAAAAACTTTAATAACACTATAAAGTCTTTTAGTCAGTTAATAAAGAACGATGAAAGTTTATTCCTGATTTGTGGCGGCGGCGGAAAATTTACAGCCAAAGAGATACAATTTTTTAAAGAGGCTAACTTAACTGAGAAAATATTATACCGACCAGCAGACGATATATCACTGGCAACCTTATATTCAAATGCCAGATTATTTATCTTCCCCTCTCATTACGAAGGTTTTGGAATTCCGGTCCTTGAAGCAATGAATTGCGATTGCCCGATGGCTCTAAGCAACTGCAGTTCACTTCCCGAAGCTGGAGGTGATGCGGCAGTGTATTTCGATCCACACGATCCTTCTGATATGAGTAAGCAAATGACAAGAGTTATTTACGATGAAAATTTTCGAAACAAGTTAATTGAAAACGGAAAAATCAGAAGAAAAAATTTTTCCTGGGAGAAAACAGCGATTGAAACAAAAAAAGTATACGAGCAAATTTTATGAAGACAGCAATCATTACCGGAATAACCGGGCAGGACGGAGCGTACTTAAGCAAGCTATTACTTGATAAGAATTATAAGGTAATCGGAATTGCAAGAAATTTACTTGCCGGAAATCTAAATGGACTAAACTTCCTCAATATTGTGGATGACGTGGATTTAGTAGAAGCCAATCTCCTGGATTTTTCTAACATAATACGATTATTGGAAAAATATAAACCCGATGAGATTTATAATCTGGCAGCACAAAGTTCCGTTGGATTATCTTTTCAGCAGCCTATCGGAACTCTTGAGTTCAATATAATCTCAATTGCAAACATACTTGAAGCTGTTAGAATTGTTAATAAAGGCATAAAGGTTTATCAATCTTCCAGCAGCGAAATGTACGGTAATGTAGAAAAAAGCAAATTACCTATCGATGAAAATTTTATCATTCATCCTGCAAGTCCATATGGCATATCCAAAGCGTCTGCACATTGGATTTCAGTTAATTATCGCGAAGCTTACAATATGTTTATTTCCTGCGGAATCTTGTTTAATCATGAATCTGTTTTAAGAAGACAAAATTTTGTTACCAAAAAAATTATTTCCTCTGCATTAAAAATTAAAAACGGGGAAATGGATTTTTTAACTGTTGGTAATACCTCTGTTAAACGGGACTGGGGATATGTTCCCGAGTATGTTAAGGTAATGTGGAAGATGTTAAACATCAATGTTCCTGATGATTATGTAATTTGTTCAGGTGAAACACATTCACTTCAGGAGTTTATTGAGAAAGTTTTTCTTGCCTTAAAACTTGATCCGGTGAAATATGTAAAAACCGATAATTCTTTATTCAGACCTGTAGAACTTGAAACAATATATGGCAACCCGGCAAAGGCTAAAAATAAACTTGATTGGACTTACACAATGTCATTTGATGAACTTATTGAGAAACTCATCGAGGATGAAATTAAGTATGCTGAGTGGCTAATAAATCATAAATAGTATTAATGTTTAGTTTTCTTCCGATTAATTACTATGCCTATAAACAATCCAATGAAGGTTAACGAGCTTA
>JAWOIK010000194.1:0-5806 GCA_046484705.1 Ignavibacteriaceae bacterium
GTTTTTAACAGGGCTGAATGAGCTTGCTTCAAAAGCACAGGAAAAAATTCTTGCGATACCCGAAAGGTTAAAAAAGATTGCAGAATACCTGGAAAGAAAAACAACAAGTAAAACTTTTTCTTTCGATTTTATTTATAACAGAATTTTTTCTCTTGAAGCATAATTGGATACATTGTTTTGAAGTTGGAAGTGTAATGAGCAGATTCGGATAATTGTATGAATTTTATTCGACAAAAGAGAGACCATCATTTTGTTGTAATAACACTATCTTTCAATTAATCAAAATATGGTCTTTTGAAAGTATGAACGGAAGGAAACTCTTTCTCAAATTCGTCTTTCATCTTTTTGATAGTTGAAAGCAGCGAAAGAACATCATCAGAATAATTTGCTTCCAATTGATAAACTTTTTGCAGACTTTTTAAACATTTCTCCATTCCCGTAAAAGCAATTCGTGAATTAACATTCATCATTTCAACTTCAAATTCATCATAATCGGTTCTTGAATTCTCCAACTTCGTTTTGCTGCCCACACACATTCGCGTCTTAACTGCAATTTGCGGAGAGTACCAGAGCAAAATTTTTATTTCTTCATATAGAGGATTGTTAACCGGCTCGATTTCACTTATAGCATCAGGAAAAGCAATTTTAATTTTATTAAAGTAATAGATAACATCTTTAAATAAATTATCGGCTTGTGAAGCCAATGGATGAGGTGATTTAATAATTCTGCCTGACTCAGAAACCTCTTCCCGCTCATCATCAAAATCATCAATAAAGAATTGTGAATCCTCATCTTCACAATCTTCAATATCTTCTTCTGTAATACCTTCGATTTCCATTTGCTCTTTCAGCATCTCGAGAGCGTCCTGCAATGATTCAGAAATATCCTGTGCTACAATTTCGGGATCATCAGGATCTTCGTCATTTAAAATATGCTGTATGTTCCGCTCGGTTTCGGATTGAAACAAACGGCATCTGTCTCTGTATTCACATCTTTCGCACCAGCGATCGCAATAATTAAAAATTCCGGGGATTAGTTTGTCCATGTTTATTTTTTAGTCTTAAATTTTAATTTCAATTTTGCATTCCGTTCTCGGGTTCTCTGTATTGTCTTTATTCTGTATTCCTCGTCATTATGATATCTGTTTCTAGCAGCTTCCAGAGTTTTGTTATCATACTCTTCATCAGCATGATACTTTTCCGAATAATATTTCTTTACTTTGTTTCTGAACTTTTTATCGGACTTATACTTTTCATTTAATTCCCTAAGGATCTTTTACCGATTTTTCAGATAATAATTGGTTTTAACCTTGCGGCTATTAGCGTTCTTCATACTATTTGTTTTCATGTTTTTCAGCGTTTATCAAAACAAATGGAACTGTTAATTTTAAGCTGCCTCGCTCCATTGCTACTGCATTTAATCTTTTCTCTATCTCACTAAAAATTTCAGAGTGTAATTGTTCAGGAATTATTTTCTTCCAGCTATCAATAAAGGCAAGCCGGATTAGAAAATGATTGAACATTGTTGTACCGTCAACATAAGTATAATGAAATTCATCGTGATCTATTTCATCAACAATAAAACCATATTGTGAAAGAAGATTCACAATTTCTTCAACAGGTCTTCTTTTTTCATAAATATGTTTTTTCATCTTCTCAATTGCACTAGGAAGATTCATGTCTATTAACACACTCTCCAAAGCAGAATAAAACTCAACCATTGTTTTATCGGTGTTAAATGTAAAAACAAACCGGGCATTAGGTCTGGAAATTCTTTTACATTCCTTCAAAGTCTGGTTAATATCATCTACATTATTTATTCCATTATTGCTTATGATAAGATCAATAGAATTATCCGGCAGGGGAATGTTTTCTGCAACGCCTTCTATAATTTCAACATTACTGATTTGATAATGCTTAAGTTTAATCCTGGCTCTCTCAACAGCTTTTCCCCATGGATCTATACCATAAAGTTTACACGTATTACCAAGACGCATTGCAACTTCCAGTAGGGGAAAGCCGAGTCCAGATCCTATATCGAGTACTGTTATATTTTTCCTGTAGATAATTTTGTTGAGCAAATTTATTCCAAAGGGAGCAGACCAAAGCGGCAATTCATCTATTGTGGATATGAATTCCGGGTTTTCCAGATCAAAAGCAGTGTTTAGAAAATTACTCATATACTGTTAACCTAATGCTTTAAGATATGTGGAAATATAATTTTTCATCAATCTGAGTTTATACTGTAAAATATATCTTGGATGATCCAGAACGATTACCTGGTTAAAGAAATTATACTTCTCATTAATTGGCAAAAAATATTCCGCATTCTTTCTGCCTAAGATAATAACTTTTTCTTTTTTTGCACCAAACTCTATTTGTGATCGGACGGACGCAATAATATCCGGCTTTAAAATTCTGAACAGGTTTTTATCATCGTAGTAATTATAGTTTTTTCCATCTTTCATCAATGCCAATGGATAGAGAGCAGACAGAAAAATTTTAGAATAAAAAATATCAACACCGCCAAAAGCTTTAATCATTTCATAAATAAATTTACTGGAAAGTTCTTTCTTATTACCAAGATTATTTTCTATGCCGCAATGTTCTCTCAGGGCAACAGGATCAGTAAAAGATATCCCCGTTATGCCGCCGCCGAATCTTCCCGGATTTATACCGAATACAAATAACCGCTTGTTGTCATCTTTGAAATATTTAGTGTAGAAGGTGCCGACAATTTTTTTTGCTTCTGAAGAGTCAAAAGGATTGACAGCCCCAACACCACCGGGTAACTTCAGAGGGGTATTCAGTCCGAAAAAATATTTTATTGCTTTGTTTGCCAAAGTCATAAGTACATAAACGATTTTCGGCAGGTAATTTAATGAAAAGACGGATATATCGGATAAAGTTTTCGGGAAACTCCGGTTCCGAAAAGATTGTACGATCATACAATAGTATTTACTCTCTCACACAAGCAGCAGGCAATCCAGAATCGCAAAATTGATCTTTACTACGATTTCCTTTATCTCTCTTTCAAAATCATAATTGTACTTTGGTTAAAGTAATTGAAATAAATGGCTCTTATTCTGCCCGGTGAACTGCCCAGGGCGATGTTAACGGCGGCTCGTTAATGCAATGATATTCCCAGCTTCCGTAGATACTATCAGATCCGATAAACTTTCCGTACATATTATTGTACATACAAAAACCCTGGCGGTTGAGATTGAATTGAAGAGAATCGCCGCTTAAGTATAATGTTGAATTGATCTTTGTGGTATCCGGGGATGAAAGTTCAATTACCATCCAGCCTGTGATGGAGTCTTCGCCCACCTGGTCTAGTGTTAATGATAAAGGATATTCAATAAAGTTATATTCAATTATTCCGCGCCATTCTCCGGTCAGCGGTAATGTTGTCGGGGTAACGGGATTGTTTTCGTTTTTACAGGACACTCCGAAGATTACAGAAAAAGAAATTATTGAAAAAATCAACAGTTTCATCTTATCCTCCATAATAATAACTACATACATAAAAATAGAATCACTTAATCATAATCAAAGTCAGCCACATACTCAACATACTTTTCAATGTAACAGATGAGCATTTCATTAAAGAATATCAATCAATTCATATAATTAAACTATTGTATCTCCCAATATCGGACCTTTTTCTATTTCTGCCTGTTATTATTTGATTAACAATGTCAAAATGTATGAAGCAATAAAGCAAAGCAACACCACTAATACTCCCGTAAAAATGGTTTTGAACCAGTATTTTTTTGCTAACCACAGGTAAAACCCCATTGTAAAAATGCTAAATAGAAAAAAGAAATGATCGTATTGTAGAACTTCAAAATAGTTTAATGTTAAGTAGAAATTTATTACACCAATAAAAACAGCTCCGATGCTATGGGTTGCATTAAAACTTATCCAACCTTTCCACATTGTCATTTCATTTGTCAGAATTGGATAAGAGGATTTCATTTCTTCCAGCACTTTTTCATTCCGGGAAGAAAATTTATTCGTAAAAAAAGTATAATAAAGATGAAGAGAACCCAAAACCGCAATAATTATTGAACCTGCTTCCCAAAGATATTTTGCTATCATTATCTCCTCTTTCAATAAATATTTAATTCTCTGTTAGTGGACTCCCAAAAGGTTGATCAACTTCCGCAATTACTTATGCTGGAAGCACAATTTTTCTGGAGATGTGTTCATTACTCCAAACCATTATTGTGGTTAGTTATCTAAAAGACTGCTATGTTCCGGCAAATGGTGTCCCAATTATTCCAACGGCAAGTTCTGCCCAAATGAGTAAGAACGCAAACAAAATTGCTCCACAGATTATAATTCTGTTTTTGATACCCTTTACCTTTCTCATCACGAGTTCACACAATAAACCTGTGCCGAGCAGCAGAACTCCCATTATCGCGAAATCCAGGATTTTCCAGTCAACTTCACTCGTGTACTGCATTGCAATAAAAGGAACAAGTAAAAGTATTAATACTGCTGAAAGAATGATGATTAGTCTTTTATTTTTCATTGTTTGTCTTTCTTGTTCTTATGTTATCAAAATTTTGCTGCCCGTTTAATTGGCAAACTCTGAAGCACGAAGTTTATTCAGACTTATTGAGACCTACTCTATTGCCAAACCGCTATTTTGTACATCTATTCTGCTTCGTTCAATTGTAACATTGTAGATCACAGGCATTTGTCCTTTCCATTTATTCCACAGATTGTGATCTGTTATTAGTCTTGCCATAAAGTGTCCGGTGTTTATGCGGCTTGTTTTTCCGGGGTTAAACAGTGCACTTGTTGTGGGTGATGCATATAACTCGTATTCAGTTACATTATCCTGGTCAATCAAAGTATCCGGACGGACGACTACCCATTCAATATCTGAGTTGTTTTGTCCGATGTTTACTCTTAAATAATCTGCTGCGCTTTCATTATCGGGATGCGGAGGCAGAAATAATCTAAGTGAGCCGATAACAATTTTTTCGCCAACTGAAACGGGCTCGTCTAAATCCCGGTTGCTGTTACCTGCTGTGTTCATCAAAACAAATTTGACGGGCTTTTCAGGAGTGTTTTTTATAATCGCTTCACATAACAACCGGACCGTATCAGTAACAAGTTTTCGGGGTTTTCCGTAAATACCTTTAAGCGTCAAATTATGTCCAAGACAAGATGCTGCTGTACTGCAGTCCTTAAGGTGTTCTGCCAATTCATTAACATCAAATTCAGTAAAATTTGATTTGATTATTTCTATTCTGTTGCTGCCACTCCAGGAGTCAGGAATATTACTTGTTGGTCGAATAATTATCTTAACTCTTTGACCGGCATTTAATAACTGCTCTACTAAAAGTTTACCTGTTGCACCGCTTGCTCCGACTACTAATGTTGTCATAATTATTTTTTATATTTCTTTTAATTAGTGGTGATATATGTTATCAGTTCTTTGTTTTTAGTATCTGAATTGTCAAATTTATTTTCATATTTTTGATCAATCCTCTATTGCCTCAATACCAAGCTGCTTAAGTCGATCAAGATGTTCTTTCATTGTCTTAAATTGTTCGGGGGAGTGTCCTTGCCAAACTGTAACTTCACCAACAATTTTAAATGGATGTTTAGAACGATAAGACATTGTTGGGTTGCCGGGAAATTTTTTGTCTGTTAAATTGGGGTCATCCTCGATTGGACCAGTAGATTCCACCAAATATATTCTTTCACGTCCATCTCCTTCGGCAAGTTCAGCACCCCAGATAGCAGCATCCAAAGTAGCCGTGAGATAGATATATTTTGCTTCTTT
>JAWOIK010000243.1:0-5977 GCA_046484705.1 Ignavibacteriaceae bacterium
AAACCGGGAAATAAAGAAATCTCTCCAATGCTGGATTATATCTCGGAACATTTCGGAGTTCCAAAAGATGTACTTTATGAATATAATTATATAGAAAAAGGCAGGGATATTTTTTTCATTACCAAAAACTGGATTGAAAAAGAAATGGGTTTGTTTCATCGTGTCGGAATAAAGTTCGGAACTTTAGATAAAAAGAGCAGGATAACATTTTATACCAGCGCGGCACAGGTTTTAGAAAAACATATCACAAAATTTGTGTATGATATAAAGGATGAAGATGAACTGAAGAATTATCTTACCGGATGGAAAATTAAAAATACTGATATCCCCACCGGGCAGTATGTTATTCGTTATAATGGAAGAGTTCTTGGAACCGCACTCGCAAATGAAGACGGCATTAAAAGCCGCTTTCCACGAACCAAGAGAACTCAGAATTTTGTGATATAATGTAGAGATTTTTTTATTTGTAGGGAACGGACTCCCTGCCTTTGCCGGTCGTAGATCCCTTTGGGGCAGGCAGGCAGGCCGTTCCGCTTAATTTTACGTATACATTATTTAATAACGGATCGGTTAGGAGACCGATCCCTACATTTTATTTGATCACTGACATTTTCTTCATATCTATCATCTCACCAACACGCAATTGATAAAAATAAACTCCGCTTGATAATCGGCTCGCATCAAACTCAACTTCATGCTTTCCAGCAGGTTTGTTTTCGTTCACTAAAATTGCAATTTCATTGCCAAGAACATCAAAGACTTTAAGAACGACTTGCGAGATACTGGATACTTGATACTGGATTCTGGTTGTTGGGTTAAATGGATTTGGATAATTCTGGTAAAGTTCAAAAGCTAAAGGTTGAAGCGATTCGTCTTCGATTCCAACAATATTAAGTTTTGTGAATGTTGTAACACCATCATCAGGAATTATTTTACCTAACACAACTTTACCGGTATCTGTAGTTATTGAAACTAAAGTATCAATCCGGTTTGATTGGTGGAATAAAACATAATTCCAATCTTCCGGTACTGTAACATAAACGGATAAAGGATAATTATAAATTTCATCATCAAGATCGTCTGAAATATTTATCTTTATTTCATTTTGTGTGGAAGTTATAATCTGGTAATCATAATTATCTCTTTGTTTCATATAGCGGATTACATTTCCCGTGGTTTCAATCCATATCTCTTTATTAAAAGAACGGATTTCTAACCAATCACACAAAAATGTAAACCATTCATTAGATATCGGTTCATACAGACCCTGGTTCACAAGATCGGGCAATTCGGATTGCGGAACAATTTCATGAATCATCATTATAGCCCATTGTTCATTCAGAATTGAATTATGTATCCAGTTCATAAATGCATAAAGTTCATCAAGATCATCGGCAAGTGTGTTTCTCGGCAGGTCAAAATGAACGACATATGAATTGAGATCATAAAAATAATTTAAAGAATATTCATTCGGTTCAATTGCTGCACTTCTGGCAGTTTCATAAAACAATGCTGCAAGAGAATCTATGAATTCATTTCTGTCGGAAAACGGGTATGCCATTGTAATACAGGGTACGTTCGGAATCCTTTCCTCAATTTTCTTTTTCGATTGATATAATTCATACAAAACTGTTCCCTCAGTTAAAGTATCACCAACCGGTAAGGAAGTAAGATAGTAATGATTCATTGTATGCGAGGCTATTTCATGTCCTTCATCAGCAAGTTGAATGAACATTGGCCATGTGCCGTATCGCCATATTCCGGGAAGTGTTTCAGTCAGGAACGGCGGCATTACATTGAAAGTTGCATTGAAGTTATAATCATTTAAAATAGGACCTGCATTATGATAGTGCGATAAAAAACCATCATCAAATGAAAATGTAAATGCTGATTGTTTATCATCAGCCCATTTAGTTACTTTCAGTTTTACATCGAAGTCTGATGATTGTGGAAAGACAACTGCTGATAACATCACAAAGACATGTATCGAAATGAAAGTTGATTTCCAATTTGATATTGACTGTACTATCATTTGAATTAAATTAACCTGATTTACTTCTATTATTATTAAACATATATCTTATTTACAAAAACCGCACCGGACACAATTCAAAAATAAATGTTCATTATATCATTCCCTTGAACTATTGGATGATTATTTCTTTAATTTAGCGCCAGTTTTTTAAATTGTTATGTTAAAACCAAAATTTTTCACTACCATACAGGGTTATTCGTTTAAGCAATTCGTGGCAGATCTTTCTGCAGGTACAATTGTTGGAATTGTCGCTTTACCACTTGCTATTGCTTTTGCCATCGCTTCCGGGGTGACTCCGGAAAAAGGATTAATTACTGCAGTAATAGCCGGATTTATTATATCCTTTCTTAGCGGAAGCCGTGTTCAGATCGGAGGACCAACCGGGGCATTCATTGTTATTGTTTATGGTATTGTTCAGCAGTATGGTACTAACGGACTGATCATTGCAACACTTATGGCTGGTGTTATTCTTGTAATTATGGGTTTAGTTAGATTTGGTTCGATTATAAAATTCATACCTCATCCTGTTGTAGTTGGATTTACAAGCGGTATTGCACTCATAATTTTCTTTTCTCAATTAAAGGACTTTTTCGGATTAGAAATTGATACTCTTCCCGCTGACTTTATTGATAAATTAATTGAATATTCTGTTAACTTTTCCTCGATAAATTTTTATGCATTTGGAATTGGTGCTGCTGCATTATTAATAATGATGTTCTTCCCAAAGGTTTCACACAAAATTCCGGGATCTATTATTGCACTATTGTTAACAACCATCATCGTACAAGTATTTCATTTACCGGTTGAAACAATAGGATCAAGGTTTGGTGATATTCCATCTTCAATTCCAATGCCTTCCTTACCTGAAATTGATTTTACAATAATAAAAAATCTTATTCAACCAGCTACTACGATTGCAATTCTTGCAGCAATAGAATCTCTTCTTTCTGCAGTTGTTGCCGATGGTATGATTGGCGGAAGACACAGATCAAATATGGAATTAATTGCACAGGGAGCAGCTAATATTATTACACCGTTGTTCGGCGGAATTCCTGCCACCGGTGCTATTGCCAGAACTGCAACAAACATTAAGAATGGCGGTAGAACTCCTGTTGCCGGAATGGTCCATGCAGTGGTTTTGCTTTTGATTATGTTATTCTTCGGACAATTTGCAAAGTTAATTCCTATGGCAACACTTGCAGCCGTATTAATTATTGTAGCTTATAATATGAGTGAGTGGCGGTCGTTTATTGCAATATTTAAAAATCCCAAAAGCGATGTGGCTGTACTACTGACAACATTCGGGTTAACTGTTATTATTGATTTGACTGTGGCTATCCAGGTTGGAATGGTGCTGGCTGTACTTCTGTTTATGAGACGTATGGCAATGGTTTCTAATGTTGGTATAATTACGCGTGAACTTAATGACGAAGCCGATGATGCTGTTGATCCGAATGCAATTGAAAAGAAAAAAGTTCCGGATGAAGTTGAGGTGTTTGAAATTAAAGGTCCGTTTTTCTTTGGAGCTGTTTCAAAATTCAGGGATGCAATTCGTATTATTGAAAAACCACCGAAAGTTTTAATTGTAAGAATGCGTGATGTTCCTGCAATTGACTCAACTGGAATTCATGCACTTGAAGAAGTTTATAAAGATGTTCAAAAATCCGGAACGGAATTAGTATTATCCGGTGTTCACACACAGCCGTTTATAGCACTGGAACAATCCGGATTTTTAAAAATCATCGGTGAGAAGAATGTTCTTGGTAATATAGATGATTCACTTGACAGAGCAAGAGAAATTCTGGGATTACCAAAACTCGGCAGACCTAAAGATTTTCAGCCTACGGTTGCAAGGGATGAAATGTAAATGTTTAATGTTATAATTTATCTACTATCGTATCAGAATTTAAAGTGCCTCCCTGTTCCTGGTATTTTTTATCAATGATGTAACAGGAATGTTTAGAATGCTGACAATCCTTAATGCTGATTTACTCAAAAGTTTACTTAGCATAATTTTTTGAAGGCAGAATGCTATTCTCAACCGATTGTTAAAAAGTCTGGCAAATCTTTTTTTATAATCATCATAGACTTTATCCAAATTTATATCTTCCGTTTTATTTTCTTTCAGTATTAAAGACAGGAGTTTTGCAGATTCCATAGCCATCCCTATTCCATCACCGGCTAATGGTGCTATTACACGAGCTGAATCGCCAATCATTATGATTCCGTTTTCAACTAATGTTCGTTTTCCGAAAAATATATTTCCGGTTCCATAAATATTTGCGGACTTAATAAAATCAATTGCATCATCTGTAAAAAGCTGATTGAACTTAGGATTAGACTTTATCACATCCAGAAGTTTATCACGAGGTGATACTTGTGATTTGACCCTGTGTTCAAGAAAACATATTGTTACTTCAGCATCGTTAACCTGGTTTATCCCGCAATAAAATCCTTCATCAAAGTAAATTCTTATTTCATCCGGACAATATTCGTTCAACAGATTAACCGGAAGATGCAATTTGACTGCGTTAAGTTGTGATTTTTTATCAATAAAATTTCGACCGAATTTTTTATCTAGTACATTCTGCTTTCCGTAAGCACCAATTACGAATTTGGAGTTAACACTAAATGATTCACCTGTATCAAGAAGTATCTCAGAGAAGAATCCCCCGTTGGTTTTTTTTATATTTAAAACTTCACCGGGCTGGATCACACTAATCTTTTTTCCTTTAACTTTGGTTAGTAACATTTCATCAAAAACAGAACGTTTCATTCCATAAGCTTCAAAGTTTAATGGGGAGCTTAATTCAACTCCGGTTTTACTTATCGCCTTAAATGTTTTTAGTCTGTTGGGTTTTAATGAAATGAACTCCTCAAATAAATTAAGTTCTTTCAAAGCATTTGTTACTTCCTGAGAAAGAAATTCTCCACATAAAGTTTCTCTTGGAAACTTTTTCTTTTCAACCAGCGTAATATTAAAACCATGCTCAGTAAGATAAAGTGCAGAAGTAGCACCTGCAGGACCACCGCCGATGATAAGTATATCAGTTTGGTCGTTCTTCATTTCTTAATTACCAACATCCAACGGAATGCCCACTTACGTTTTATTATGTAATTATCAATATTAGAATAAGCAAGTAATTTTATTAGTTCACTCTTCCTGAAACCTCTTCTGACGGAAAGAGGTGCATCATTTTTAACCAGAGCACTTTTTGAGAAAACGGTTGTTAAAATCTTTATTCCAATCAGTGCCAGGAAGGAACGGCGAAGATCATTAACCACAATTCCTATCTTGCTAATTCTCATAAACTCTTTAATTAATAGAAAAATCTCTTCTGTAGTAAAGTGATGGAGAAATAGCGATGCGTGAACAATATCAAAGCTTTTTTCTTTAACCGGAACCCGGAAAGCATCCGAATTTAATTTAATTGATGTTTTTAAAATTGATTTTAGTGAGCGGATATTTTTATCAACTGAAACAATTTTTAAATAGGGAAAGGATTTTTTAATTGCAATTAAATTATCAGATGAACCAGAACCAATATCAATTATAGAAAGCTCATTATTATCGGAATTTAAAAAATATTTTAGCGCTGATTTTGTGGTAGTAATCCCGCCAAGAAACCTGTTTATTATTCTTAACTCCTTTAATGCTAAATCCACCCTTTCATCGTGTATAGAAAAATCATCCATCAGTTCCGGTTCATAAGATCTTTTCATTATCAAACCACTTTAAACAAAACTAATTCCATAGTTAAGCCGGGACCAAAGGCTATTGCACAGCAATAATCATCTTTTCTTAATTGCCTGGTATCTAAAATATTTTTTAGAACAAAAAGTATTGATACAGATGATAGATTGCCATAGGTTTTTAATAGTTCGCGGGAAGGTATTAATTGTTCATCTGATAATCTCAATCCGCTTTGCAGTGAATCCAGT
>JAWOIK010000307.1:0-23129 GCA_046484705.1 Ignavibacteriaceae bacterium
TATTTTGAATCAGTTTATTGAATAAAACCAATGCCAAAGCTGTTCCGATTGCACCGAGCAGGAATAAATATCCTAATGATATCCAGGCTCCATCAATAACAGAAAGCCTGGAAACAAAATCCGTAGTGAAAAGAAAAATAATTGAGAATGGCCCGATGGTAAATACGGCAAGGGCTGTTAATGTAACCGGATGAATACCTGTCAAATATTTTTTTATAAAATTTCCGCTGAAACCATACATCATAGTTGCCAGTATTACATAAAGTGCAAAGTGATTAAATTCCCCTATTTCACCGACACTATCTATGAAACTTAATGCGAATGAACCTATGAACCCTATAAGTAATCCCAGCAACTGGAGCATTTTAACTTTTGTACTGAAAAACAATATACCCGCTATTAAGGTCATTATTGGTGTAAGGGCATTCAGAATTCCGGCTAAAGAACTGCTTAATCCTGTTTCAGCGGTAGCAAAAAGTATTGCCGGGAAGAGATTTGAAAACATACCAAGTATAAGAATTTTTTTCCAGTAAATCTTAAATACATTGCCAATACTCTTTAATGCAAAAGGAAGCATAACCAGGAACGCAAAAGAAATTCTTATCGTTCCAACCTGTGCCGCCGAAAACGAATCCAGACCTTTTTTAATTAGTATAAAAGAACTGCCCCAGATTATGGCAAGTACAATCAACAAAAACCACGATAAAAAGGGACTCTCACTACTAAGTTTTTCTTTTAAATTCTTCATCAAAAATATTTTTTATTTTGAATGAAAAGATACGCGAAAGGGTAAATTAAATTTCAATCAGCTTATTTTTAATTGCATACTGAGTAAGATCAACATTGGATCGGAGTTTAAGTTTTTCCAGTATCCGGTTTCTGTATGTATATACAGTATGGATGCTTAATGAAAGTTCCGTTGCAATTTCTTCTGCGGATTTTCCCATAGCGATATCACACATTATCTGGTATTCCCGATCGGATAAAATGGAATGTGTTGCCGGTTTGTTTTCATTTGTTATATCAGTTACAAGATTTTGTGCAAGTCCTGCACTGATATATTTTTTACCTGCAACAATTGTTCTTATCGCATTCACCAGCTCTGTTGGTGCGCTAACTTTTTTGAGGTATCCTGAAGCTCCTGCTTTCAGTGATCTCATTCCGTATAGTTCTTCGCTAAACATACTCAGCACCAGAACCGGCAGATCAGGAAATTGAATTTTTATATCCTTCAAAGCTTCGAGACCGCTCTTGCCAGGCATATTAATATCAAGCACTACAATATTCCATTTTTCATTTTTTAAGAGAACAAATAATTCTTCCGCATTTGATGCTTCACCGCAAACCTTCATATCGTTTTCTTCAGCTACAATCTGCTTTAATCCTTCCCTAACTATTGCATGATCATCTGCTATTAAAATTTTAATCATAAAATTGGTTCTCCGGGCAATTTTACACTGAGCAGGGTTCCTTTTCCAAATATTGATTCAATGATAACTTCTCCCCCAAAGACCATTGCCCGCTCTTTCATTCCAAGAATTCCAAGTGATTTAACATCTGAAATCTGACCCTGCGTAATGCCAATACCATTATCCTTAATTTGCAAGGCAAGACTGTTATGTTCTTTTCTAAGTGTAATGGAAACAGTATCTGCTTCAGAATGCCGGGCAACATTTGTTAAAGCCTCCTGGAATATCCGGAAAATTGCCGTTGCTTTGTCCGGTTCAATAATAAGTTCTTCTTCCGGAAGTAATAATGAGCATCTGATATTTGTTAATCTTTCAAACTCTTTCGACTGCCACTCTATTGCTGCAATAAGTCCCAGTTCATCGAGAATATCAGGCCGGAGCTTTGAACTGATTTTCTGAACCGATTCAACAATATCATCAATCATTTTCAAAGTTAAAGTCGCCTTTTCCTTCATCTCCTGTTGATCGTTTCTAAGTTTATTTGATAAAAGTGTAACATGAATCTTAAGCACTGTTAGTGCCTGTCCGAGTTCATCATGTATTTCCCGGGCAATCATAGTTCTTTCCTGTTCACGGATAATTTGAAGTCTGGTTGCAAGGTTACGCAAATTACGTTTACTTTTTTCAAGAACAGCCTGACTTTTTTTTCTTTCAGCAATGTTTCTTGCAACCGAAAGTACGGTTGATCTATTATTAAATTGAAAAAGATGAGAGTTTACTTCTACAGGAATGAGCTTTTTATCTTTTGCTTTATGCACAGTTTCAAAAATGATATGCTGCTCTTCTATCAATCTTTCCATATTCGCATTGAATTCATTTATGCTGTCCGGTGATATAATGGCAGACGGACTTAACTTTAAGAACTCTTCCCTTGAATAACCCAAATGTCTGCAAGCAATATCATTGACTTCTATAAAATCTCCGTAAGTTTTATCTTTTGAAAGTTGTGTTACAAAAACGGCATCGTTAGCATTATTAAAAATCAATTTATATTTGTATTCGCTTTCACGGAGTTCAAGCTCGGATCGCTTTCTTACGGTTACATCACGGATTATACTCATTAATATTTTACTATCGTCGGGCAGTGTTAATAATGAATTTGAAAATTCAAACCAGAGTTTTTCACCATTCCATAACGTTTTTTCACTTTCAAATTGAGTTGTGGTTTTATTATTTAGAATGTTTTGCTGAAAAGTTCTCTGAACAGATTCATGGTCAGATACATGATACACCACTGAAAAGTGATTCCCGATTAGTGATTCTATATTTAATTTAAACGTCTTGCAATATGCAGCATTTACTAAAAGAATAATTCCCTTCTCGTCAGTAATTCGCATTCCATAAACCGAATTATCCCAGAAATTTCTGGTCAGAAGATCGGCATTCAATATTTCTTCGTTTAAATTTTTATCATTCATTCATCGTGTTTTGTTTTAAAGCCTTTCAGCATCCATTTTCTTGCAAGAAAAAGTCCAACAGGACTTACCATTGCAATCAATCCATAAATGAACCACATAAATTCAGTGTTCATCTCAGATTGCGGAACATCTGCCGGGCAATAATTCATTAAAAACCATCCCGAATATAAACTTGTTATTACTTTTGTAAGAAACCAGGGAAATTGTCCTATTCCCATATAAATTCCTGTCATACTTTTAGGCGCTATTTCTGCAACCCATTGTAAAAACCGTGGCTGCCACATTGCCTCACCAAAAGTCATAATGAAAAGAAATGCGAGTAATGTGTAAATACTCGGACCGAGAGCTAGTAAAAAGGTAGGAGCTGCCATAACAAATGTACCAAGTATCATCATATTGTAAGTGTTCTTCTTTGAAGTTATAGCAGTTACCATCGGTGCAAGAATAAAAATAAGAATAGGATTAAGATTCACAAAAAATTCAAAGTTATCCTGAACGAAACCGTCAAAAGCCCTGCTTGTATAGAGCGGTAGTGTTAACCAGTTGTGAGCGAACAATGTTTGTACAAAAATTAAAATGAATATGAAGTATAAAAATCTTAAATCTCTCAAAGGAAAATTTTTAATATAAAATTTAAGTTTTTCCTTTGCAGTCATTGAATCTTCTTTTGCTTGATCCTCAGCTATTTTTTCTTTTGTCTCCTGACTGCAGTCTTCTATTGCTTTTTGAACAACCTTTTTTGAAAGGATGAAAAATACAGCAATGATTCCAACAACTGTTATTGCAACATAGACCCAGAATACTCCGGTTATACCGGCAGCTTTTCTAACCGGCGGTGAAATCAGACCTGGAAGAAATCCTCCAAGGTTCATAATTGCATAAAGCATAGCGTAACCCATAGCTGCGGTGGCAGGTGTTGTAAACTTCTTAACTGCCGCATAAGCAGCTGGCTGATAAATTCCATAGCCAATAATGATTCCAAGTATACCCAACATTGAAAAGATGTGTGCGGAATTCCATAACCCGGTTGGTCCTAACTGTGGTGACAGAGTTAGTAATGTTCGTCCGACAAGCATAATGGATAACGCGATAAGAAAAGATTTGCGAACACCGATCCAATCAACGGTAGCACCCAGAAACAACATTGCAAGTGTTATACCCGCAGTTTGAAATCCCACCATTCTGCCGGCATCAATATCATCCAATCCTATAAAATCATTGAAGAATATTGCAAGAAGACCGACCATTCCAAAATAAGTAAGTCCTTCAAAAAGATAAGAAAGATTTACTCCCCATAATGCGCGTGATGCGTGTAAAAGATCTTTGAATGGTTGAAATATTTCTTTAGAAATGTTCTGAATTGCACTTTTTCCTGAGTCCGAAGATTGTTCCATAATTGAACCCGATAATATTGGTGAGAAAGTTAATTTTTATTATTAGGCAGTATTATTTTAAAGGTGCTGCCTGAACCTAATTTGCTTTCAACAATAATCTGACCACCATTCTTTTCGATGAAGTCTTTACTTATTGCTAAACCAAGCCCTGTGCCTGATTCATTCTCTGTCCCTTTAATCGACAGATGCTGATTAAAATTAAAAAGTTTTTCCTTGTTTTCCGGAGAAATACCTATACCGTTATCTGTAATACATATATGTGTCAGATCACCTATTTCTTCTGCAGTTAGTGTTACTCTGCCTCCAGGGTGCGTAAATTTTATTGCATTGGAAACAAGGTTGCGAAGAACTGTTTCAATCATATACTTATCGGCAAATATGGACGCATTCTCAGCTAGTTCGTTAATCAGATTGATTTTCTTCTTATCTGCTATTTCAGCATAAAGCATAATAACATTGTTTATCATCTCTTTTACATCTAACAAATCTTTTCTTACATCAAGTTTGCCGGTTTGAACTCTTGACCATTCAAGTAAGTTGATAAGAAGATTATAAACATTCCTCGAAGCATTATGTATATTGGCTGCAGTTTCTTTTAATTCATCCATTGAAAGATCTTCACCGTACAAAGAGAGAAATTCTGAGGCACCAAGTATTGTATGAAAAGGATTTCTCAAGTCATGTGATATAATAGAAAAGAATTTATCTTTTGCTGAGTTGCTGTGTTTTAACTCTTCTGCATAAATCTTCAGCTTTTCTTCAGCATTTTTTCGCTGCGTTATATTCTGGAAAATCGCGATAAAATAAAGTGGTTTATTTTTATAATCCTTTACAAGAGCCAGAGAAGTTGAGGACCACAGTATTGCGTTATCTTTACTTTTTAATCGGAATTCCAATTGCTGCGGACCTTTTAGTTTCCCATCAAGCAATTGATCAATTATTAATTTTACTGTTCCGTAATCTTCAACTACAGTAATATCATCAAAATAAAACTGAAGAAATTCAATCGATGTGTATCCCATCATATTGCAGAATGTTTTGTTTACCTTGGTAAATCTTGTATCGGGACCAATTATAGCCATGCCTATACCTGCACTTTCAAAAGTGCTGCGGAATTTTTCTTCACTCTTTTTAAGAGCCTGTTCTGAAAGTTTTCTTTCAGTTATATCGGTCGTTGCACCAATTATACGTTCGGGTGTATTTTCTTCGGATCTTACAAGATTAAGCTGAGTTGAGACCCATCCAACCGTTCTGTTTTTTCTTATTATCCTGTAATCTAATTTATAAGATGATTCTTTCCCGCTGATCACTGCATTATAAATTTCCTGCACAAATGATAGATCTTCAGGGTGTATAAGGTAATACCAGTCATTCATTTGATTAGATAATTCATACTCTTCATAACCAAATAATGTTCTGAGATTACGATCATAATAAATTTCGTTAGTGCTGATCAAAATCTCCCAAATAGCAGTGTTGCCTGCTTCAAGTGCAATCTCGTAACGCTCCGTAGTTTGCTCTAACTGATTCCTTATACTAAAATTCATCAGAGTAAGGTCCAGCACACGTTGAAGTTGTTCACCGTCGAAAGGTTTATTCAGATATGCAAAAGGATTCGTTCCCTTTGCTTTTTGAAATGTGTAATCATCACTGTATGAAGTAAGGTAAACAACAGGAATGTTCAGAAATTTGTGAATTTCTTCAGCAGCTTCTATCCCGGTCATTTTACTGCTGAGATTAATATCCATCAAAATGATGTTCGGTTTGTACTCATGTGCTAACTGAATTGCTTCTTCACCCGAAGCTGCACTACCAACAATTTTATACCCCGCCTGAGATAAACGGTTCTCAAGGCTTTTAACAATTATTGGCTCATCTTCAACTATTAAAACTCTTGCATTTTCGCGAATAATTGTACTCATATCTCATTCAATAATTACTTATTTACAGGTTTAAAAGCTAATAAAAAAACTTAACAGTTATTGTTCGGGCGTAATATAAATTTGATAAAATATTGTCAAGTAAGTCCCACCCACTTACAATAATTTTCTTTGGTTATTTAAATCTTATATGGATTTATTCTTAAAAGTATTTAATCGGGAATACAAACCTGAATGCTTTGTCATTAAGCCAGCAAGACCCTGTAAACCACCTGTATGAAGAGCTATTATTCTCACCCCCTCACTTATCCTTTTTTGGGAAATTAAATCATAAAGTCCGTACATCATTTTACCCGTATATATAGGTTCGAGCATTATATTATTTTCCTTTTCAAACGAATTAACAAAACTTATAAGATCAGAATTAATTTTAGCATAACCTCCAAAGTGATAATCAACATTTATGTTCCAATTATTTAAATGTCTATATCCGGAATTGGTCAGCAGATCTTTTACATCTTTAATAAGAAAAGATCCGCCTTTTAATACTGAAAAACCAAGTGAGAATTGATTACCATTCAATCCTGCAATTAGTCCTGCCAAAGTACCTCCCGTTGCACACGGTGTACAGATGATATCAAAATCTATTTTGATTGAATCAATAATTTCAGCACATCCTTTAATTGCTAAGTTATTCGTACCGCCCTCAGGAATGAGATAAAAATTTCCGAATTCAGATTTTAACTGTTCAATAATATAACCAGTATGCTTTTGTCTGTATTTCGACCGGCTCATATAATGTAGTCTCATACCTGATTCACTGGCAAACTTTAAAGTGGGGTTTAATGGCAATTGTTCTTCACCCCTTATAATACCAATTGTTTTGAACCCGAATTCTTTGCCGGAGGCTGCTGTTGCATAAATATGATTGGAATATGCTCCGCCAAAAGTAAGCAGGGTGCTGTGCCCTTCTTCCTTCGCTTTTAATAAAAAAAATTTTAGTTTATGAAGTTTATTACCGGATAATTCGGGATGATTCAATTCTTCCCGTATTACAAACAGATCAATTCCTCTTTCTTTCAGAAAATTATTTTCAATTTTATGTAATGGGGAAGCAGGCAAATTGAATAACCAGTCTAATTCACTCAAACCAAATACTCTCTTTCCCGGACTTTGTAATTGTTAACTTAATTGTTAAGATAAAAAATATTTATATTGATATTGTAATATCATATTATTTCAGATTATCCGTTGATGTTTTAAGCTATGAATAAAGAAAAAATATTTGAAGAACTGGAACTTCACAATATTGAAATTGAGAAGCTTGGAATCACAAAAGAAAGTATTAAGAACCAGGTTGAAATTTTTGAACGCGGTGCTTTATTTATAAAAGTCAACAAGCCTTGTACAATTGGGGATGGGATTCAAATCATTGATGAGTCCGTGTTTGAAGAGCTCATTAATCTGCATAAAACCGCTGCTCAATCAGGTCGATTAACATACTTTGTTCCCGCCTCCGGTGCAGCAACAAGGATGTTTAAACAGCTGCAATCCTATTTAAATAAATCAAAGGGCGTCCCGTTTTTTGTTCTGAGGGAAGAAATATTCTCGGACTCAGATGCGAAAGCAGTTTATGAATTTTTATCAAACATAAAATGTTTTGCGTTTTACGATAAACTGAAATCTATCCTTAAAAAAGAAAATATTGATATCGATAATCTGAATGATGATGATGATATATCAATTGTTTTAAAATCGGTTTTAGATGAAAATGGACTTAATTATTCATTCCTTCCCAAAGGCGCAATTTTATTTCATAAATATAACAATGAATGCCGAACACCATTTGAAGAACATCTTTATGAAGCAGCTATTTCTACCGGAAACGAAGGTAATATAAAAATCCATTTTACTATTTCTGAAGAACACAGCCAGATTTTTTCGGATATAATTAATGAAACTGTAAAAAGGTTTGAAAATAATAATGTTCATCTTGAAGTTTCCTCTTCACTTCAGAAAAAATCTACAAACACTATTACGCTTACAACTGAAAACCAGTTATTTAAAGATAGCCTCGGTATACCCGTATTCAGACCAGCAGGGCATGGTGCGTTAATAGAAAATCTGAACGAACTGGAAGCTGATATTATTTTAATAAAAAATATAGATAACATTTTACCTTCAGGGAAAAATGAATTACCTGTTAGGTATAAAAAAATAATGACTGGTTATCTTATCTCTGTTCAAAAGGAAATTTTCAGCTATTTACGTCAACTTGAAAATAAAAAAATTAATGAGCTGATTATAACTGAGATCAAAGAATTTTCGACCAGACTTCTTTCGAAAATTTTCCCTGCTGATTTTGATAAACAGACAAATCAATTTAAAAGCGAATTCCTGTTTTCTGTATTAAATCGTCCTCTGCGGGTCTGCGGTATGGTTAAGAATGAGGGTCATCCTGGCGGCGGACCTTTTTGGGTAAAGAATTCTGAGGGAGATATTTCTATACAGATCATCGAAGAATCACAGATCAATATTAACAATCCAAAACAAGTTAATATATTTAAATCCTCAACCCATTTTAATCCTGTTGACATGGTTTGCGGTGTAAGAGATTTCAAAGGTAGAAATTTTGATTTAAGAGATTTTGTTGACAGAAAATCCGGTTTAATAACAACAAAATCCTATGAAGGTAATGCAATTAAAACTTTGGAATTGCCCGGTTTATGGAATGGTGCAATGGCTTACTGGAACACAATATTCATCGAAATACCGTCCGAAACTTTCAACCCGGTAAAAGTTGTTAACGACTTATTAAAACCCGCACATCAGTTATGATATAATGTTCTCACAGATCTTCAACCTTAACTATTAAAGCAGTAATATTATCCTGTCCATTTCTTAAATTAGTCAGATAGATAAGCTGTTCACAAGCTTTAGTCGGCTCACAATCTAATATTATATCTAAAATTTCATTATCATTTACATAATTAGATAACCCATCAGTACTTAGCAGGAAAATATCTCCTTTATTAAGTTGAACCGGACCCGATAGCTCAGGTTTGCTTAGTTCATTTACACCCAACACCTGAGTTATTGCATTTTGATCAGCCATAAGTACTGCTTGTTCATAACTTATTTTCATTTCATCTATTAGTTGCTGAACCTTAGTGTGATCTTTTGTCAATCTTCTTATTTTTTTGTTTCGAATCATATATATTCTGCTGTCACCCAAATGTGCGGTGAAAAAATTTAAATCTTTAATTAAGAGTAACACGGATGTAGTCCCCATCATTGAAAGATCTCTCTCCTGCCGACTTCGTTTTAAAATCGCATCATTTGCTTTTTTGAAAGATTCAATAATCTCTTTCTGAGCATTAAAATTTTCTGTTAATGATATGATATGAGTCATAATTGAATTAACAGCAATGTCTGCTGCAATTAAGCCGCCTTTGTGACCTCCCATACCATCGCAAACAATGGCGGCAAGACCGAAGTCGGTAACTTTAAATTCTAACTTATCCTCATTAACTTTTCGCACAGCACCATTATCTGTGCAGCCACTAATAATAAATTTCATAAATAATTGATTAAGTGAAATTGCGGTTCGATGCATTGCAAATTACTTAACCGGCAATTAATTAAAAAGGGTATGGTAAAGAAAACCCCGCAGTAAATTGTCATTCAATGTACTACGGGGTAAAATATACAGATATATAAACTATATCAGTTAGAGCCCGAAATGTTTTTGGGAGGATTGTGCACAATCTTTCTGATGGTATCAAACTGAAGGTACGGATAGTCTTCTCTTAACGCATCAATTGCATCGCCCGTTCTGATTTTTTTCGCCCGAAGCAGTTTGAATTTTTTTCTTATTCGATAATCACGCACGGAGCGTTCATTAATTAATCCACGGCTCTCAAGAATTTCATAAATATCATCACTTATGAGATCTGAGAGAGGATTCTTTAACTCTTTCTTTATATCAGAGAATTCCATTGTATTCTCCCTTCTGAATTGTTTATGATATCACGCTAGACTTTAATTAATTTCCTGTTCTACATTCAGGATATATCTTCACTTGTAAAACTAAAATTATTTTAACGTCAGGCAACCGCACGAATATGCGGTTTTGTGGTTATGTATTGGATTGATCCGGAATAAAAGCATATCTATGCAGTTATTAGATTTAAATTATTTTCTTTCGTATTGCTTTTGCAACAGCTTCCGATTGTGAATGGACATGCAGTTTTTTATAAATATTTCTTATATGATGCCTTACAGTATCCACACTTATAAACAATGAATTTGCTATTTCCTGGTAGTTGTATCCATCAGCAAGCCGGCTAAGCACTTCTTTTTCCCGTTCACTTAATTCATATCCGTAATCATTAGCTGAAATATTTTTAGTTTCCTTAAAAGCTGTAATCACCTGCCTTGCCACGGTTGAACTCATAGGAGAACCGCCTTCATGAACATCTCTTATTGCTTCAAGAAGTTTTGCCGGTGGGGTTTTTTTTACCAGATAACCGCAGGCGCCTGCACAGAGAGCATCAAAAACCTTATCGCTGTCTTCATAAACAGTAAGCATAAGAATATTAATATCAGACTTCTTTCTGATTGCAACTTTAACACCTTCAATCCCGTTTATACCCGGAAGACCGATATCCATTAAAACTACGTCGGCGGGAATGGAGTTTAGTTTATCTATAAAAGATTCACAATCAGAAAAAGCACCAATACAGGAATAACCCGGCGTTCCATTTATTAAAGCTGCCAGTCCTTCACGTATAACATTATTATCTTCAACAATTATAACATTTATCATATTAAGTAACCAATTAGTTGTTTTTAAAAAAGGACTTAACTTTTATTAGTCCAGATTTTTTTCCTACAAACCTTACAGAAGTTCCTTTATTTGGTTCCGATTTCCATTTTACTCTTCCGCCAATGGATTCGGCTCTGTTTTTTATGTTTTTCAGCCCATTCCCGGAATCAATTTTCTTTTCATCTATACCGATACCATCATCAGTAACTGAAACCTCAATAAAATCTTTACGGGTATTCGCATCAAGTTGAATGGTACTGCATTTACTATGTTTAATAGCATTATTAATTGCTTCTTTCAGAATCAGGTATAAATTCTGCTTGAAATCAATTGGCAGTTTAATTTCTTTCAGGTTTTCCAGATTAGAAACTCTGAATGAGATCCCCAGTGAATTCAGGGTTTCGCCGTATGAATTTTTCAATCGTACAATCAGATCATGCAGTGAATCTCTTTTAGGATTTACAACCCAGACAATATCACTCATATTATCCACCAGTTGTCGGGAAAGTTCACTTATTATTTTTAATTCTTGTTGAGAGCCCGCACTATTTGAATTAGCTTTGAAAGATGCCAATTCACTTAATATAGAAATTTCAGTTAATCCTGAACCCACATTATCATGCAGATCAGCAGCAAGTTTCGTTTTTAGTTTTTCAATTGCCAGAAGATTTTTTATTCGAAGAGTACTTATATAATAAACAAGTGAGGATGCCGAAATAATTGCCAGGAGTATAAACCACCAGGTTTGCCAGAATGGAGGATGAATTATCAGTAATATTGATGCTTCCATATTGCTCCATACACCATCACTATTTGAGCCTTTGACTTTGAATATATATTCTCCGGGAGGCAGATTTGTATAATTAGCAATCCTTCTTTCTGCATTTGTCTTCTGCCAGTTTCTGTCAAATCCTTCAAGCATAAATAAATAGTGAATGTCCTTTGGATTACTAAAATCCATTGATGCAAATTCGAATGTGATAAAATTTTTATCATAATCAAGTAATAGTTCAGCGGGATTGCCTTTTATTTCTTCATTAAGAATACTGATTGATGTAATTACAACAGGCGGGCGGAAAGAACTGCTTCTGATACTATCGGGGAAAAAATAATTTAATCCATTGATACCGCCAAAAAACAATTCGCCGTTTTTAGATTTAAAATAACTGCCGCCGCTGAATTCCCTGGATTGTAATCCATCAATTATATCATACCTGAGAAATATTTTGTTTTCGATATTAAATTGGAATATTCCATTATCCGTGCTCAACCAGAGATTACCATTATTGTCCTCAAGAATTCCATAAATCACTGCACTGGCTAATCCGTCTTTTTTAGAGTATCGTTCAAATTTATCAGTTGATGCATCAAACCTGTTTAAACCTCCACCATAAGTTCCAACCCATATAAATCCTTTTGAATCTTCAGTGATCGAAATTACTTTATCATCACCAATAGTATTCTCATCATCCGGATTATACCTGTAATGCTGAAATTTCCCTGACGATAAATCAAACTTATTTAATCCTCCTCCGAAAGTACCAACCCAAATTATTCCCCTGCTATCTCTGAAAATTTTATATACCCTGTTATCACTGAGTGAATTTTCTGAAGAAGTGTCTGAAGTGAAATGAATAAAATTAATCGCCTCAATTGCGGGATTAACAGAGGATTGAAAGTAATTTAATCCACCTCCGAATGTACCTATCCAATATTGATCATCAAATATCAGAATAGATTGTATCTGATTTGTACTCAAATTAGAATTAGTAGTGTTAAATGCTTTTATAACCTTTAAAGTTTGCTTATCAATCAGATTTAATCCGCTATTGTAAGTTCCTACCCAGAGATTGCCAAAATTATCTTCGGTTATTGCCCTGATATGATTACTGCTTAAAGAATTTCTATTAACCGTGCTGTGTTGAATATATTTTATTTCATTATTTAACCTGTCGATTCGGTTAACTCCCCCCCTGTAAGTTCCAGCCCAAAGTATATCGTCATCGTCCTCATAAACAGCCCAGATAACATTATCAGATAAGCTTTTAGTTTTATCTGCCACACGTGAATACAAATTAAATTTTGCCCTGCTTCTTTGAATTTTTGTGATCCCCGCACCAAGATGTGAGCCTGCCCATATTATTCCGGACCGTTCAACGCTTAGTGAAAGTACATCGTTGTCGGCTAAGGAATTTTGATTGGATGGATCGTGAGTGAAATTTATAAACGTTTCATTCAAAGGATTATATTTATCCAGACCGCTACCAAAAGTGCCAATCCAGATCTGTCCAAGATTATCTTCACATAAAGTCATTATAGTTTTATTAGATAATGTGTTAGCTTTTCCGCCAGGTTCAAATCTTTTAAATTCCGCTTCTGATGGCATCTTATGTTTTTCTGATTTCATTAATAAATTTAATCCGCCGTAATAAGTGCCAATCCATAAATTTGATTTTGAATCCATCAGAAGAGTGATGATCTTATCATCTGAGAGTTTTTTCTTATCTGATGCTGAGAATGAGTAATTCAAAAAATGATAATTCCCATCCGCCGACTTTGTACATTTAGATAAACCACCTCCAAATGTACCAATCCATATTGCGCCATCCGGGTCGCTTATTAATTTTGTTATTCTGTTCGATGAAACTGTGGAATTAAAATCATTGCTATGATAAAAATGATTTACTTTGTTGAATAAAGAATCAATGACAATAATGCCATTTCCCCAAGTTGCTAACCAGATATACCCCTGCTGATCTTCCGTTATCGATGTTATGGTAAAATTATGATTTCTTGAGAATGAAAGCGGATACTCATAATAATCCATTTCTGTTTCCACCCTATCCTGAAGATAGGATAGAATATTTCTTGATTCAAATGAATCATCAGGCCGGTTGTATTTATTAATATTGCCTTCAATTGTACCTATCCATAATCTATTATGTGAATCCTGGAACAATGAAACAATTACTTCACCGGCTAATGAAGAATTATCCTTTTGATCATTAAGATATACAGTAAATTTATAGCCGTCATATTTATTCAGCCCGCTAGATGTTCCAAACCACATAAATCCGATATCATCCTGCAACGAGGTAAATACGGTACTTTGTGAAAGTCCATCTTCTATTTTTATCTGTTTGAATGTATAATCCTGAACAGTTGAAAAAACAACATCAGGTAGAAAAAGTGTTAATAAAACAACAAATAATCTTTCCGCTATTTTCATATTCCAATTGGAAATTAAGTGTAATGGAATTATAAGTTAATTTGAATATAATATCCACCACTGAATTGAGTGTTTCAGAATACATTCTATATTTACTGAGACATTTGAATATTGACAATTTGTGTGTTATAACATATTTTTGGTTCTAGGTTCCAGGCAATGAAAAACATGGAATAAATTAATATTGATTATCTATGAAAGGGACGTTAATGAAAACTATAATCCACAGAGCGGAAGAAAGAGGCAAGGCTAACTACGGCTGGCTTGATACAAAATACAGTTTCAGCTTTTCCCAATATTATGATCCTGATAAAATGGGATTCGGGATGCTCCGTGTGCTTAACGATGATATTGTAAAAGAGGGAACCGGTTTTGGGACACATCCTCATGATAACATGGAAATTATAACAATAGTACTTGAAGGAGAACTTGAGCATAAAGATAGTATGGGTTCTGGTGAAGTAATTCATAAAGATGAAGTTCAGGTTATGTCTGCAGGAAGCGGTATAACTCATTCAGAGTTCAACCCTTCAGAAAAGTATCCTGTTAATCTTTTTCAGTTGTGGATATTTCCAAAAGAGCGGGGTATCAAACCAAGATATGATCAGAAGTCATTTCCCCTTAGTGAAAGAACAAATAGTATTAAAACTGTTGCTTCAGGATATAATGAAGAGGGTTCGCTGTATATTCATCAGAATGCTGAAGTTAAGCTTGGTGATTATTCAGATAAAAGAACAATTAATTATAAAACCAAGGAAAAATCCAACGGAGTTTACTTATTGCTGATAGATGGTCATATAAAAATAAATGATGAAGATCTTTACAGACGGGATGCAATTGGAATTTATGAAACCGATGAGTTTTCATTTGATGTTGATGAAAATAATAACTTCCTTTTAGTTGAAGTACCAATGCAGTAACCAAAATTATTACTTCCCTTTTCATTCCATGATGAGAGTTGTTCAACCATTTTTATTGAACAACTCTTAATCTTAAATTATTTTTTGCCTTATCGATTTTCCTTCACTCTCATAATTGTATTAGTTATTTTGCACACATAAAAATAATATTTTTTTTGACGAGGGGATTAGAAAAAACAGGAGAGATTCAATATGGAAAAACTACTATTACTCGGGGCTGAAGCCATTGCACAGGGAGCGATTGATGGCGGAATGTCGGGCATCTATGCATACCCCGGAACTCCTTCGACCGAGATAACGGAATATGTTCAGCATAATAAGAAAGCAATAGAAAGAAAACTTCACAGCCAATGGTCTGCAAATGAAAAGACTGCAATGGAATCTGCGCTTGGAATGAGTTATGCCGGAAAGCGTGCAATGGTTTGCATGAAACATGTAGGTTTAAATGTTGCTGCCGATCCTTTTATAAACTCTGCAATAACCGGTGTAAATGGCGGACTGATTGTAACTGTAGCTGATGATCCTTCAATGCATTCATCACAAAATGAACAGGATTCCCGATTCTTTGGCAGGTTTGCTATGATACCAATACTAGAGCCGACTAATCAGCAGGAAGCTTATGATATGGCTTATGAAGGATTTGAACTTTCTGAAAAATTTAAAATTCCTGTATTAATAAGAATTACAACAAGACTTTCACATTCGCGTTCAGGTGTTGAAAGAAGAGAACCTAAACCTGAAAATCTGTTAACATATCCGGAAGATCCAATTCAATTTGTGCTTCTGCCGTCTAATGCACGAAAAAGATATAAAGGACTGTTGAGTATACAATCCTTAATGGAACAGGAATCCGAGCTTTCAGTTTTTAATACTTATTATCCGGGAAGAAATAAATCACTGGGCATAATTGCCTGTGGCATAGCACATAATTATCTGCTTGAAAATTATCCGGACAGAAAATGTCCCTATCCTATATTACAAATCAGTCAATATCCCCTTCCCTTTGCAAAAGTTGAAAGAATAGTAAATGAATGTGAAAGTGTTCTTGTATTAGAGGATGGGTATCCATTTGTTGAAGAACAATTAAAAGGATTTCTAGAAATAAACAGCAAAATAAAAGGAAGACTTGACGGGACAATTCCACGTGATGGCGAGTTGAATCCGGACATTGTAGGTAAAGCATTAGGTTTGGAAGTAAAAACCGGAATAAAAGTACCGGATATTGTAAAGAACCGACCTCCCGAATTGTGCGCCGGGTGCAGCCATAGAGATATTTACAATGCTCTCAATGAAACAATGCTTGAATTTGGTAAGCAAAAAGTCTTCTCTGATATCGGTTGTTACACCCTTGGTGCATTGCCTCCATGGAATGCTATAAATTCCTGCGTTGATATGGGCGCCTCTATTACAATGGCTAAAGGTGCTGCCGATGCAGGCGTTCGCCCTTCTGTTGCAGTAATTGGCGACTCCACTTTCACTCACAGTGGAATGACTGCCTTGCTGGATTGTGTTTCTGAAAATACTCCTGTTACCGTTATAATTTCTGATAACTCAACTACTGCAATGACCGGCGGACAGACTTCCCCAGCAACCGGAAGACTTGAGGAAATTTGTATCGGCCTTGGTGTTAATCCAGAACATGTAAAAGTGCTAACTCCATTACCCAAATTCCATAATGAAATGGTAAAAGTTTTAAGAGAAGAATTATTATATGATGGTGTATCGGTTGTAATACCCAGAAGAGAATGTATTGTTCAGACTGTGGCAAAGAGTAAATTGGTAAAGAAAACCAAGTCGGAAGAGGTGACAAATTGAAATCAGACATAATACTATCGGGAGTAGGCGGACAGGGAATCCTCTCCATTGCAGCAACAATTGGTATGGCTGCCGTTGAAAATAATTTATACCTGAAACAAGCCGAAGTTCATGGAATGAGTCAGCGCGGCGGTGCCGTACAATCACATCTAAGAATTTCTGAAAAAGAAATTGCAAGCGATCTTATACCTGAAGGGTCAGCAGATATAATAATTTCTGTTGAACCTATGGAATCACTAAGATATTTACCCTGGCTTAAATTGGACGGATGGCTGATTACAAATACCACTCCGTTTGTTAACATACCAGATTATCCTGATATGAAAGATCTGCTTTCAGAGATAGAAAAACTGCCTCATTACATATCTCTTAACGCTGACGATCTGGCTAGACAGGTAAAATCACCCCGTTCATCAAATATGGTTGTACTCGGTGCAGCATCCCCATTTCTGGATATTCCGTATCATTCGCTGGAAAACGGAATTAAAAATATTTTTGGGAGAAAGGGTGAAAAAATAGTTCAGTTAAATATTGATGCATTAAAAGCAGGAAGAGAGTTTGCTGAAAAACATAGGAATTGATTTATTGAAAATTCAATAATCAACCATCTTAATTCAGATCTTTAAATTTTTATTTTGTTATTTAACCTTATAAAAAAAGACGCATCGCCTGAACAATGCGTCTTTATTCAAATAATTATTTGAAGCTTACAGTGAGGGATATTGTTCTTGCTTTCCTCTCATAGCATCCCATATCATATAAACACAAATACCAGCAAACATTACAATTCCAAGCAATTCTGCTGAATGAGATTCAGCCCATTCGGGATCAACCCAGTTGAATCCCTGCCATCTTAATATTGCACTTATTACTCCCATCAATGCTCCGCCTGCAATAAAACCTGATGCAATTAAAGTACCGCGTTCTCTTCTTGCTTTGTTTAAACTTTCATCTTTACTTCGTGTTGAAACAAAATGTGCAATCAATCCGCCTACAAGCAATGGTGTATTAAGTTCAAGTGGAATGTACATTCCAAGCGCGAAAGCAAGTGCCGGAACTTTTATCATGGTTAATACTAATGCAAGAATAGCTCCTACTATGTATAGTATCCATGGCGCAGGCTGCTGATCCATTAATGGCTGAATAACTGCTGCCATTGCATTTGCCTGTGGAGCTACAAGTGAACCTTCCCCAACAAAGCCATAAGTTTCATTTAATATCATAATAACAAAACCAACAGTTAATGCTGAGACAAGTACACCGAGAAACTTCCAGCTTTCCTGTTTACGCGGAGTTGAACCAAGCCAGTATCCGATCTTTAAATCCGTAATAAATCCACCTGCCATTGAAAGTGCTGTACAGACAACACCGCCAATAATCAGTGCAGCAACCATTCCTGCCTGACCTTTCAATCCAACAGAAGTAAGAATGATTGATGAAAGTATTAAAGTCATCAAAGTCATACCGCTGACAGGATTTGTTCCGACAATTGCGATTGCATTAGCTGCAACAGTTGTAAACAGAAATGAAATGATTAACACAATAAATAATCCGGCTAACGCCCAGCCGATATTGTTAACTACTCCGAAATGGAAAAACACTAACAGAGCTATTGCAGTTAAAATTATTCCAACCAGGATTGTTTTCATTGAAAGGTCTATCTGGGTTCTAAGCTTATTATTATTACTTCCCTTCTTATCGAAAATTTCTTTAAACCCAAGCGAAAAGGCTGATTGAATTATTTTTGATGAACGTATAATTCCAATAATACCAGCCATTGCAATTCCGCCAATTCCAACATGACGAACATACTGTCTGAAAATTTCTTCCGCAGACATAGCTGAAATTAATTTTGTAGCACCGGTTCCGAATGTTTCTGTTAACCCTGCACCAATAAAAGATATTATGGGTATTAAAAGATACCACGATACAAAAGAGCCGGCAGCAATTATGGCTGCATATTTAAGACCGACTATATAACCAAGTCCCATTACAGCAGCACCCACATTCAGTCTGAACACAAGTTTAAATTTATCTGCAAGCACTTCGCCGAATCCAAATACCCTGGTAGTGAATACTTCACTCCACCATCCGAAAGTTGCAATAATGAAATCGTAAATGCCGCCAATTAATCCACTGACGACCAATACTAACGCCTGCTTACCTCCCTTTTCACCAGCAACAAGTATTTCTGTGGTTGCAGTTGCTTCCGGAAAAGGAAACTTTCCATGCATTTCTGCAACAAAATATTTTCTGAAGGGAATCAGGAATAAGATTCCCAGAATGCCGCCGAATGCAGATGCGAGAAATATCTGATAAAATTGCGCTTCCAGGTTAAGAATATATAAAGCTGGAATCGTAAATATTGCTCCCGCTACTATCAATCCGGAGTTTTGACCAATGGACTGAATAATTACATTCTGACCAAGTGCACCTTTTATTTTAAGCAAAGTAGAAACTCCAACCGCAATAATTGCAATAGGAATTGCTGCCTCAAAAACCTGACCGATTTTCAGACCAAGGTATGCGGCAGCTGCCGAAAACAATACAGCCATTAATAAACCCATTATAACAGAGTATGGGGTTATCTCTGCCGGGTTTGTATTTGCCGGCATCAGCGGTTTATATTCTTCACCTGGTTTCAGTTCGGAGTACGCATTATCCGGTAGTCCTTTTATCTGAGTTGGTGTATTATCACTCATATTAAATCATCCTTTCAGAATTTGATATAAATAGGAAGTTCATATTCGGTTTTTTCAGTTGACGGAGAATTAAAATAAATCTTACCGTAAACTTTTGCATCTGCCGGAACAATGAATTCCGGTTTTACAAAATTACATTTCAGGGTTCTGGAATTTGAAGGATAGAGAGTAACTGTTTTTCTGCTCTGATCTTTTACATCAATTGAAACTGAAGATGGGAACTCTGTTCTTTCTTTTATAAATAATGTTGCTTTTCCTTCTTTATGTGTAAATGCCGGAACAATTTGTAACTGGTAGTTTACTTCCTCTTTATCAATAGAATTTTTTATTGATAAAGTTCCAGTTCGATTGCTCAATCCGTTTTTTTCAAGTGCTTTTCCGTTTTCATCCAGAATGATTACTGAGAAATCAGTGGTCTTATTGAAATCCTCTTTGCTCAAAGTAAATTCAAAATTTCTGACCGGTTCATCTTTTGTGAGACTAAATGGTATATACGAATTACCACTTCCATCTACGGATACAGTGTAATTCTTTTCATAGCCAAGAATTTCACCCGACAAGTTATAAGTAAATGCACGATTATTATTATTTGTTACAGTTATCGTATTATCTGATTTTGTAATTTCCTTTTCAAAATCCGCCTTGAGTGAAATAAGTTCAACAGTTAAGTTATAATGTGAAGTATCTGCAGCAAGAAAAAAACCGTCAACATTAATCTCGTAAATTCCCGGATCCAGGTTTGAATGACTTACTTCTATTTTTTCATCGTTATTAACTGAATAGAACGGCGGTGAAACATATTTATCTTCACCATTATGATCAAACAACCACATCCGGGTCCGGCAATAACTGTTACCGTTTCTGGTTTTAGTCATCTTTAATATATTTTGTCCTCCCGGAACTTTTACAAAATATCTGTCAACTTTGCCTATATCAACTTTCTGATCATTAATGGTCATCTTATAGCCATTGGAAGAATTAAATTCATAGGGTATAATAACTGTTGCAAGCATTTCAAATTCGGGCATGTTTGAACCATCATCACGTATTGCTGAAATTTTTTCTGTGTAAAGTCCCGGTTGAATAATTTTATCCTTATCAATTTTTACATTTATAATTGCCGGCTGATCATTTCTGATATAAGTTTTCTTTTGAAGCGGAATCAACCAGTTATTTTGACTTTTCAAATTATACGACCTGTAAAATTGATCTGAACCAATCTGGTTATTCCTTGTAACAATGAAAGAAAAAACCTCTTCACCCGTTAAATATGAAGCATCTCTTATATACAGACTTTGTGATCTGCTATCAGGGTGATTCGGTGCAAATGAATTGATTGAATAGCTTTCAAACTTTTTTGCTTCGCCGTTTTTAAGATATTTTTTTAACAACTCATATGAGTTCATCACATTAATATAACCGGCACCCTGATCAAGAATATTATAACCGTTTAGTTCTGTTGCTCCTTCGCGAACAATTCTGAATAACAATTGTGCCGGGATTTTCACTCCGGGGAACTCTTTATTTGCAGCACTGAGTAACAATGACATAACTCCAGCAGTATAAGGCGAAGCCATACTTGTTCCCCAAAATCTGTCTCGTGTAGTAAAATTAGGAACCGTTGATGTAGCAGCACCCGGAGAAATAATATCGGGCTTATTTGTATCGCCGCCGCGTGAACTAAAATGAAGTATAATATCGTTTTTCAGTTGAGCTCCATAATTATCTCTTCCTACTTCCACTGTTAACACTGCTCCGGAAGAAAATACGTTCTGAGCAGATGCAGGCAAACCGGAGGATGATAAACCCGGTCCATTATTTCCGTTACTAACGCATACATAAAGGTATGGGTTCTCATTGATAAGTTTGTCAAGGAATTTTTCCATATCAGCACGACCTTCTATTTCAGAGCCAACACCATAACTCATACTGATAACACATGGAACATTTAATTCTTTGGAAATTTTATCTGCATATAAATAAGCCTGTTTCATACTTTCTGTTACAGTGGCACCGCCTGCAAAATCATTATGACCGATTTTTAAACTAATTACTTTTGCTCCGGGTGCAACCCCGTTTAAACCTATGTTGCCAATGTTAAAACCGGCAGCAATACCTGCGCAATGGCTTCCGTGCGACCCATCATCAAAATGCAGTGTTATGAATTTTTCTTCCGGATAAATGTTTAATCCCATTGTAAAAGGCGGCAGACCACTTTGCTTCTTAATTATAAAGGCATCCTGATTTTCCTTAAAATTTCTGATTGGTTTCTCATCGGAGAGATTTCCATCAGCATTAGTATCAAAATATGTAACCCAGGTTCCATCGTTAGATTTATAAGTAATAAAATGATATACATCTTCGGTATTACCGTTTCCATTCAAATCAGCAGAACCGGATTCTGAATTTATTAATTGTTTTTCAGGGAGACCACCAATAAAATATTTCTCGTCTGCTGAACGGATAAACAAATCTCTATTAGTTTTAACAGCTAAATTGTTTTCATCGTTAGAAAAGGTAGTATTATCACCTGAAGATTTAAGTTCAGCTTCATAAAACGGAACCTTTCCCTGTCCGGTAAAATCCTGAACATCAATAACCTTTGTTTCACCCGTAGAAGTTTTGAGCATTCCTTCAACACCCATATCAACACCGGTATCGAGAATAAAAATAATTGTACCTCTACCGTCATAATCAGGATGGAGCTTAAGAAATTCTTCCACACCTGTACTGTTCAGTGAAAGGAATGTCTGTCCTGTTTCCTGCGCAAAAACTGATATTGCAGCAATGCAAAAAGTAAAAAGTAAATATCTGAGTTTCATTTTGTTAACCTGTAATTTGATAGTTTTTTAATTGGTAAGGAATAGCCGCTCTGGTGTCAAAGTAGAGAAGGGAAATCCGATAGAGTAATTTTTTCATTAATCGAAGTCTGTTAAAAAATTATGTGTAAATTTAAGCACAAAAAATTTCAGATTTCAAATAATTATACTTTTAATTGTTGTTAATGAATAATTGTTTATTCGGGTAAAACATCAGCATATATTTCTAAACTATTAGAATAGTAAAAACAAATAAATAAATATGAGTGCAAAATTATTTTTGGTTTCTACCCCTATAGGTAATTATGAAGATATTACCTTCCGTGCTCTGCGGATTTTGAAGGAAAGTGATTTTATAATTTGTGAAGAGTATAAGGAAGCAAGAAGATTGCTCTCATACTACAAAATTGAAAAAGAACTGTTTTCTTTAAATGAACATAATGAGAATGAAACTGCGGATGAATTAATTATAAAACTTAAACAAGAAAAAACTGCAGCATTAATTTCTGACTGCGGAACACCGCTTTTTTCTGATCCCGGACATTTACTCGTTGATCTTGCAATCCAGAATAAAATTGATGTTATTCCTGTCCCGGGTGCAAGTTCACTTCTTTCAGCATTAGTCGGAAGCGGATTCGATTTTGAAAAGTTTTAC